>JASHUD010000186.1 GCA_030040215.1 Methylovirgula sp. | reverse complement strand
GACGGCATCCACGGCGCGACGATGGCCTCCGCCGCCTTCGACGAAGCCTCGCAGGAGAAGCGGCCGGCGGTGCAGATCGGCGATCCGTTCGCCGAAAAGCTTCTCCTCGAAGCCTGTCTCGAACTGATGAAGAGCGGCGCTGTCGTCGCGATCCAGGATATGGGCGCGGCGGGCCTTACTTCCTCGGCGGTCGAGATGGGCGCCAAAGGCAATCTCGGCATCCTGCTCGATCTCGACGCCGTGCCCTGCCGCGAGGCCGGCATGAGCGCCTATGAGATGCTGCTCTCCGAGAGCCAGGAGCGCATGCTGATGGTGCTCGCGCCCGGCAAGCAGGAAATCGCCGCTTCGATCTTCCGCAAATGGGGGCTCGATTTCGCGATCATCGGCAGGACCACCGACGATCTGCGCTTCAAGGTGAAGCACCACGGCGCGATCAAGGCCGATCTGCCGATCAAGGAATTGGGCGACCAGGCGCCGCTTTACGATCGCCCCTTCGTGCGCGCCGCGAAGCCGGCGGTCGTGCGCGCCGAAGACGTGCCGGCGCCGATCGACAATGGCGAGGCCTTGTTGCGCCTCGTCGGCAGCCCGAATCTTTCCTCGAAGCGCTGGATCTATGAGCAATACGATCATCTGATTCTTTCCAATACCGTGCAGCCGCCGGGCGGCGACGCGGCGGTGATCCGCATCGGCGAAGGGCCGAAAGGCTTGGCGCTCACGACCGACGTCAACGAACATTATTGCGCTGCCGACTCTTACGAAGGCGCCAAACAGGCGGTTGCCGAGGCCTGGCGCAACCTCTCAGCGGTTGGCGCTACGCCGCTGGCGCTGACCGACAATTTGAATTTCGGCAATCCCGAGAAACCGCAAGTGATGGGCGAGTTCGTCGACGCGATCGAAGGATTGGGCGATGCCTGCCGGGCGCTCGATTTCCCGATCGTCTCGGGCAATGTCTCTCTCTACAACGAGAGTCCGGAAGGAGCGATCTTGCCGACGCCGGCAGTAGGCGGCGTCGGACTTCTCGAAGACGTGCGGCGCAGCGCGACAATCGCCTTCAAGGCCGATGGGGAAGCCATTCTTTTGCTGGGCGAAACCTTGGGCTGGCTCGGCCGATCGGCCTATCTGCGCGAGATCTGCGGACGTGAGGACGGCGCGCCGCCGCCGGTCGATCTCGGCCTCGAGCGCAAGACGGGCGATTTCGTGCGCGGCTTAGTGCGCGACGGGCGGGTCAGCGCCGCGCATGATCTTTCCGAAGGCGGCCTCGGCGTGGCGCTTGCCGAAATGGCAATCGCCGGCGGGCGCGGGGCGCGGCTCGCGGTCGCGCCTGCCGTTCCGCTTCACGCCTTCCTCTTCGGCGAGGATCAGGCGCGCTACCTGCTGACCGCCGCGCCTGAAGCGGCCGAGGAGATCCGCGAAGCCGCCGAGGCCGCCGGAATTGCTTTGACGGTCATCGGCGCGACCGGTGGCGGCGCGTTGACCATTCCCGGCGGGATCGCCATATTGGTTGAGGAATTACAGCGCCGCTACGAGAATTTCCTGCCGGACTACATGCGCGGCGAACTTGCCGCTTAGGAGAACAGGGATGCCGATGGCCGCCGCCGAAATCGAGCGGATGATCAAACGATTGCTTCCCGATGCTGAGGTCGAGATCACCGATCTTGCCGGCGACGACAATCATTTCGCCGCTTCCGTGGTTTCCTCGGCGTTCGCCGGAAAATCGAAGCTGCAGCAGCACCAGCTCGTCTACGCGGCCTTGGGCGGCCATATGGGCGGGGCGTTGCACGCCTTGCAACTTACGACCTCTACACCGAAATAGCTCCGGAAAGGACGAACTCATGGCCATTCACGATCGCCTTCAGTCCATCGTCGACCAGAACGAAGTCGTGCTTTTCATGAAAGGCACGCCGGATTTTCCGCAATGCGGCTTCTCAGGCCAGGTGGTGCAGATCCTGAATTACCTCGGCGTCAAATACGAGCCGGTGAATTGCCTGGAGAGCGACGAGATACGCCAAGGCGTCAAAACTTTCTCCAACTGGCCGACGCTGCCGCAGCTCTATCTCAAGGGAGAGTTCGTCGGCGGCTGCGACATCGTCCGCGAGATGTTCCAATCGGGCGAGCTTGCCAATGCTTTGGCCGAGAAGGGCATCGCCTTCAAAGCCCCGGCCGGAGCCTAAGCTGCGCCGGTTTCGGCTTGATCCCCCCCACGAATTCAGGCATATGCCCGTCTCCCGGGTCGAGCCGTTCTCCGAGGCCGCGTCATGAAAGTTCGCAATTCCTTGAAGTCGCTACGCGGCCGTCACCGCAACAACCAGTTGGTGCGCCGCAAAGGTCGCGTCTACATCATCAACAAGGTCCAGAAGCGCTACAAAGCCCGCCAAGGCTAAGCGCGCCACCCTTTTGACTTTCCCCGCTCCTGCTTTAAGTATGAAAGCCGCGCTTGACGGCGCGTAAGGCGTTGGCTTGCCGGCTGGCCGCGGGAGACAGACGATGCCGTTGCGCTTTCTCTACCGTCCGATCTTCGTTCTCGGCCTGGCTTGCCTGCCGGCCGTGTGGCCGCTTGATCGCGTCGCCGCCGCCTCCAGCGACAACAATGGCGTCATGGACGACGACGGCGCGGCGAGCGACGATGCGGGCGTTCCGGACGATTCCTCGGGCGTTTTACGCATTCCCGGCATGCCGCCGATCCAATTGCCGCCTGGCGTGCATGTCATCGGCCCAGAGGGGCAGCCGCTGCTTGGCCCGACCGACCACAGCGAAGGCGGCCCAGCGGATCCTGGTCCGCCGCGGCGGCCGGTAATCCAGAGCCAGAGTCCGGAGCAAAGGGCCAAGGCCGCCAAGGCCGCGGCGTTGCAACAGGCGCGGGCGCCGCATGCGCCGCATGCCGCGCTGCGTGCTCAGGCGCTTGACGCTTTGTTCAAGCGTCTTGCCGAGGCTTCCGACGCAGACGAGGCGACGGGCATCGCCGCTGCTATCGAGCGCGTCTGGATGGAATCGGATTCGGACACCGCCAGCCTTCTGATGTCCCGCGCGCTGAGCGCGCAACAGGCGGGGCATCTGCCGCTCGCCCTCACGCTCTACGACAAGGTGCTGACGCTGGCGCCCGACTGGGCCGAAGCCTGGGACAAGCGGGCTACGACCCGCTTCCTCGGCGACGATCTCCAAGGTGCCATGGCCGATCTGCAGAAGGCGCTGCAGCTTGAGCCGCGGCATTTCTCGGCGCTCGTCGCCATGGGATTCATTCTGGAGAAAGAAGGCCAGGAAAGGCGTGCTCTCGAAGCCTTCCGCAAGGCGCTTGCGCTCAATCCGCAGCAGCCGGAAATCAAGGCGATCGTCGACAAACTTCAGGTCGAAGTCGAAGGCCGCGACATTTAATTCTCGACGTAAGCAATTCTGACCATGTTGGTCGCGCCGGGCGAGCCGAACGGTACGCCGGCGACGACGATGATCCGCTCTCCCGCGCTGGCGAATCCTTCCTTGCGGGCGATAATGGCGGCGCGATCGGCCATGTCGTCGACGTCGTGCGCATCCTCGGTAATGACCGAATGGACTCCCCAGACGATGGCAAGCCGCCGCGCCGTTTCGTGATTGGGTGTTAGTGCGAGAATCGGCGGGTCGGGGCGTTCGCGGGCGATGCGCAGCGCGGTCGAACCCGATGCCGTCCAGGCGACGACCGCCTTCAAATCCAGAGTCTCGGCGATGTTGCGCGCCGCCGAGGCGATGGCGTCGGCGCCGGTCGGGTCGGGAACGGCGCGTTGCGCATTGATGATCTGCCGGTAGAAGGGATCGCGCTCCACCTCTTCGGCGATCCGGTTCATGGTCGCCACGGTCTCGATCGGATATTGGCCCGAGGCGCTCTCCGCCGAAAGCATGATCGCGTCGGCGCCTTCGAACACCGCGGTCGCGACGTCCGAGACTTCGGCGCGCGTCGGCACCGGAAGCGAGATCATCGATTCGAGCATCTGGGTCGCGACCACAACCGGCCTGCCGAGCCGGCGCGCGATGCGGCTGATGCGCTTCTGTAGCCCGGGAACTTTTTCGAGCGGCATTTCGACGCCGAGATCGCCGCGCGCCACCATGAACCCATCCGAGATGTCCATGATCTCTTCGAGCCGCGAGATCGCCTGTGGCTTCTCGATTTTGGCCATCACCAGCGCGCGGCCGCGCACGGCCTTCTTCACTTCCGCCACGTCCTCGGCGCGCTGCACGAACGAAACGGCGATCCAGTCGACGCCCGCGTCGAGTCCCGCTTTGAGATCGGCGTGATCCTTCTCGGTCATCGAAGAGAGCGGGATCTCCGTATCGGGAAGGCTCAAGCCCTTGCGGTTCGAGATTGTGCCGCCGACGTCGACAACTGCCACGGCTTTTTTCGGATAGGCTTCGATGACATGCAAGCGCACCTTGCCGTCGTCGATGAGCACGACATGACCGGGCTGCAAGGCGCTGAGGATTTCGGAATGCGGCAGATGTACGCGGCGGGCGTCGCCCGGCGCCGCATCCTGGTCGAACACGAAATGCGCGCCACGCGTCAGTTGCGCCGTGCCGTTCTTCAGGCTGCCGATCCGGAGCTTCGGCCCCTGCAGATCGAGCATGATCGCGATCGGCCTGCCGAATTCCTGTTCGAGCGAGCGAATCATGTGGACGCGCTCGCGCATGTCGTCATGGCTGGCGTGACTCATATTGATCCGAAACACGTCGGCGCCGGCGCGAAACAGGTCGGCGAGGGCGGAACGCTGGGCCGTCGCCGGACCGAGCGTCGCGACGATCTTGCAGCGGCGAAGCCGTCGCATCGGCATCTTCCTTTCTTTCAATCCATAGGCGTCGCGGCGCGGTTCAAGATACGCAACGAATTCATGTCGAATGGCCCGCTTTATAGCGAATCTTCGCGACAGCAAATGCGCAATCGAAAGAAAGTCGCCTGCGCCTGATGCCGCATCCGCGCAGCTTATATGCCGCGGCGACTGACCGGTTGCGCGGCGGCTGCATACCGCGCCGCAATACAGAGCGGCGCGCCCCGGGCGTGCGTCCCGCCTTCGCTTACGGACCGGAATGGCTCGGGTTCGGATTGGGATCGGTCAGCTGAACGGTCCAGTTCTTGGCATCTTTGCCGGTGTCGACTTCAAAAAAGCCGGTCCGATCGAAGCCGCGAACAAAACAATCTTCGCGGCCGCTGATCCGGAATTCATGGTCGCGCGTACACATGAACGCTTTGCCTTTCCACTCGGCGCCGCGTTCGTCCATCGCATAGACGTAGTAATATTCCGCCGCGAGCGGACCCCGCACCAAGGTCTCGCAGCCGCTCGCCTTGAGATTCCACCAACCTTCGCTGATCCAGTTGCTGCCGTCGGTATAGGCGATTGCCACGCTCACCCGATTGATCGTGCTGTTGCACAAGCGGAAATCGGCGCGCGCCGGCATGATGCCGAAGAGCAGCGCGGTTAATGCGAGAATCGAATCTTTCATGGGCGTCGAGCAATTTTGACGATTTGCGACGGTCTTGCAACACCTTCAAACGGCGAAAACATGTCGAAACGCCACCCGCGGGCGGCGTCCACCGCGGCGCGCCTGAAAAAGCCTGCGCTGGCGTTGCCGGGTCGGCGAAAATTGACTAAGCAGCCGGGTTGCGTTCCGCAGCCGACGTGCGGCGAATGAATCATGTCCGGAAACCCGAAAACGCGCGCGTGCTCGGAAAGCTTCGTGCCGGTCGAAACCGTCGACGGCCGTCTGGGCGCCGGGATCCTGCTGCTTTGCGATCATGCGAGCAATGCGCTGCCGGCGCCGTACGGCACGCTGGGCCTTCCGCTCGAAGCGCTGGAAACGCATATCGCCTATGACATCGGTGCGGCGGCGGTCACGCGGCGTCTCGCGGCGCGCTTTTCGGCGCCGGCACTGCTCAGCCGATTTTCGCGCCTGCTCATCGATCCCAACCGAGGCGGGCGCGATCCGACGCTGGTGATGCGGCTTTCCGACGGCCATATCATTCCCGGCAATGCGCGGATCGACGCGGCGGAGATCGACTTGCGCCGCGACCTCTATTGGCGGCCGTACCGGCAGGCGATCGCCGCGCACGTCGCAGCGATGCTCGCCGAAGGTCCGCCGCCGGCGGTGATTGGCATCCATTCCTTCACGCCGGTTTGGAAAGGTGCGCGGCGTCCCTGGCAGATCGGGGTCCTATGGGACGGCGAGCCGCGGTTTGCCGCGCCTTTGATCGCGGCGCTCGCTACCGCCGGCCTCACCGTCGGCGACAATGAGCCTTACGCAGGGGCGTTGCCCGGCGATACGCTCGATACTGAGATCGCACCACGCGGCCTCGCCGGCCTGCTCATCGAAATCCGCCAGGATCTCATCGCCGACCCGGCGCAAGCGCTCGGCTGGGGCGACCGCTTGGCCGACGTTCTAGCGCCCATTCTCGCGCGGCCCGACGTGCACGAGGCACATCTGCCAGGCCGCGATTGCGGCGTTTGATCTAGGATTGCGGGGATTTCGTCGCGCGGCGCTTGACCTTGCCCGCTTCGGGCCGCATCGGGTCGTGGCCTCTTGGATTAGCTCGATTGGCGGCTCGTTTTTAGAGCGGTGCATCGGCTCGGCGCGAAAGGAAAAACAATGACGGTACATGTCGCCAAAGCCGGGATTGCAGGCAAGGAACTTAGACAGTTCGTAGAGCGAATCGAGAAGCTCGAGGAAGAGAAGAAGGCGATTGCCGAGGACATCCGCGAAGTCTACACGGAAATGAAAGGCCGCGGTTTCGAAACGAAAGCGGTGCGCCAGATCGTCAGAATTCGCAAACAGGATCACGCCGAGCGCAAAGAGATGGAAGCGATTCTCGATCTTTATATGCAGGCGCTCGACATGAGTTGAGCCGCTTTGCCGCAGAGTCGGCCGCAGATCCTGACAATTGCCAATCGGTTCCCTATCTAACACGCGCTGCCGGCGCATGCGGCGGCGCATGGTAGATTGGGGTGAATGACGATGCGCGACGCCGAACTTCTCTTCTCGCCCTTTCGTTTGGGCGATCTCGAACTTAGAAACCGGATCGTGATGGCGCCGTTGACGCGCAACCGTGCAACGCGGGGTACCGATGCGCCCAACGAGCTCAACGCGGAATATTACCGCCAGCGCGCCTGCGCCGGATTGATCATCAGCGAAGCGACGCAGATCTCCCAGCAAGGTCAGGGCTATATCTGGACACCAGGCATCTTTTCGCAGGCTCAAGTCGAAGGCTGGAAGAAAGTTACTTGCGCCGTGCACGACGCCGGCGGGAGAATTTTTATCCAGCTCTGGCACGTAGGACGCATCTCGCACGTGTCGCTGCAGCCGGGCGGCGCTCCGCCGGTCGCGCCGTCGGCGATCCGCGCCAAAGGCAAGACCTTCATCGAAACCGGATTCGCGGATATCTCCGAGCCGCGCGCGCTGACGATCGAGGAGATCGGCGCCATTGTGGACGACTATGCGGTCGCCGCCGAGAACGCCCAGAAGGCGGGTTTCGACGGAATCGAGATCCACGCCGCCAACGGCTATCTCATCGATCAGTTTCTAAAGGACGGCACCAACAAGCGGACCGACGCTTATGGCGGCTCGGTCGAGAACCGCGCCCGTTTCGCGCTTGAAGTGACGGACGCGATCCTGCGCGTTTGGGATCGCAGCCGCGTCGGCATTCGGCTCGCGCCTGTCTCGCCGTTCAACGACATATCGGACAGCGATCCCGCCAAGATCTTCTTCTATCTCGTCGACAGGCTGAGCGCTCGCGGGCTTTCTTACGTTCATGTGATCGAAGGCGCCACGGGCGGCGCGCGCGACGTTGCGCCCTTCGATTACGTCGCGCTGCGCAAAGCTTTCAGCGGGGCCTATATCGCCAACAACGGCTACACGCCCGAACTGGCGATCGAGGCGTTGGCCGAGCTCCGCGCCGACCTCGTCGCCTTCGGCAAGCTCTTCATCTCCAATCCGGACCTCGTCGAGCGGTTGCGCCTCAATGCGCCGCTTAATCCATACGACCAGGCAACTTTCTACGGCGGCGGCGCAAAGGGCTACACGGATTATCCGACCTTGGCGCAGGAGGCGATGGAATCGGCCGGCCGGGAAGGGACCTGTGCCGGCTAAGCGCCGGGTCCCGGCGTCCCGTTTCGGCACGCCGGCGGCGGCTTCGCTAAGATTGCCTTAACCATGTTTGCCTAACCCTCGTTTGGTGCGGCCCTGAAGTTCGCCGCGCGAAGCGAGGGCGCGTGCCGGTCCGCAGCAAAGACCGCCTCAAGGTCGTCATGGCTTCGGCGGCTGCGATGTTCATCGCCGCCGCGAGCGCCTCGGTATGGGCGCAGAGCGCCAATTCAATCGCGCTGCGCGGCGCCGCTTCCCAAGGGCCGGACGACCAGGACCAGAGTCTCAGTCAACAGGATCAGGAGTCGGACGAGCAGCCGTCCGACGAGCCGCCGGATGAAGCGCAGGAGGGCGCTGCGCAATTGCGCGGAATCGACGCGCCCGACTTCGGGGCGACGCAGCCCGCGGACAACGATTCTTCGCTACAGGCTCAGGGCGCGCCGGCTGCAAATCCGATCGACTCCGAGGAGCCGCAGTATGGCTTGCCGGCGCCCATTAGCGCGACGTCGAATTACATCAACTACGGCAAAAAAAAACCGAAGAAACCGAAATTCTATCGGCTGCACAAGATCCAACCGCCGGGCTTGCCGCCGCTGCCGCCGCTCACTTCCTATAAAACCGCGCCGGAAACCCTGCCGCGCGGCAGCAATCCGCCGCTCCAGGATCCGAACAATCCCGGTCCGACGGTCGCGGTTGTTCCGCTGTTGCCGCGCCCGCTGCGTCCAAAACCGGACCCGACTCCTTTCGCGCCGGCCGGCGTCGATGTCGGCTCGCTGCGGCTCGTTCCGTATGTCGAGACCGATACCGGCTATGATACCAACCCGAACTTTCTGTCGGACGACGTCGTGGGCTCGCCTTATGTGCACGGCGAGGTGGGGCTCAGCGCCCAGTCGCTATGGTCGCAGCATAGTCTCACCGCCACGCTGCGCGGCGGCTACTACGATTATTTCCGCGTTCCCGCCGCCGATCGGCCGGAAGCCGCCGGCACGATTACCGGCCGTATCGACGTGCTGCGCGATACGCAGATCAACCTGGTGAGCACGTTCGATGTCGAGACGCAGCAGCCGGGTTCGCCAATTCTCGCCATTCCCAACAGCGTCTTCATCACCAACCGCCCGCTCATCGTCACCTATGGCCAATCGGCGGGAATCACCCAGGAGTTCAACCGGCTATCGGTGAGCCTCAAAGGCGCTTTCGCCCGCGATAGTTTTGGCAATGCGACGCAGTCGAACGGAACGATTCTTCCGCTGGCGCTGGACGATTACAACGATTACGGCATCGAAGGGCGCGCTTCCTACGAACTGACGCCCTCGCTGATTCCCTACGTAGACGTGCTCGGCGACCGGCGCAGCTACGACCATCTTACCGACGTCTACGGGTTCGAGCGCAGTTCGAACGGGGTCGCCGAAAAGCTCGGCGCCACGCTCGAATTCACCCGACTGCTGACCGGCGATATCGCTGCGGGCTATGCAGACCGCGTCTACGCCGATCCGCGCTTGCCCAATCTCGCCGCGCCGACGATCGACGCGAACCTCATCTATGCGATAACTCCGTTGACCACAGCAACCCTGACCGCGTCGACATACCTCTCGGAGACCACGCTCGCCTATGCCTCGGGCACCATTAGCCGCAGCGTGAGTCTCAACCTGTCGCAGGCATTGCGCCCCGATCTGCTGCTGTCGGGGACGGTCGGCTACGCCAACAATGTTTACGACGGAACGTCGATCACCGAGCAGATTTATTCAGGCATGCTGCGCGCCGATTACAACCTTTCGCGTTACGTCGTTCTCACCGGCAGCATCGCCCACCAACGCTTCCAGAGCTCGGCGCCCAACTCGAATTATACGGACGACGTCTTCCTGCTCGGCGTGCGGCTGCAGGACTGAATCCGCTAAAGCTTGCCGACGAGGCTTTTCAGAAGATCGCTAAACTCGCCCGCGACCTCGGGATTGGCGAGCGCGAAAGCGACATTGGCGGTGAGGAACCCGAGCCGCGAGCCGCAATCGTAGGTCTTGCCGTCGAAACGCACGCCATGGAAGGCTTGCTTCGCGGCAAGCAACTTCATGGCGTCGGTGAGTTGGATTTCACCGCCCGCGCCCTTTTGGCCTTTCTCGAGAAGCGGGAAGATCTCGGGCGAGAGCACGTAGCGGCCGGAGATGATGAGATTGGACGGCGCCGCGCCCTTCGGCTTCTCGACCATGCCGGTGATCTCGAGCGTCGTGCCATAGTCCCTGCCGACCGAGACCACACCGTATTTATGCGTCTCCTCCAGCGCCACTTCCTCGACGGCGATGATATTGCCGCCGTGTTTCTCGTAGGCCGCGATACATTGGGCGAGGCAGCGTTGCTTGGATCCGCCGGCCATCGTCAGCATGTCCGGCAGAATGACGGCGAAGGGCTCGTCGCCGACAATATCGCGCGCGCACCAGACCGCATGGCCGAGCCCGAGCGGTGCCTGCTGGCGGGTGAAGCTCATCGAGCCGGGCTTCGGCAGATCGCTGGTCAAGGCCTGCAGTTCCTGGGTCTTGCCGCGCTTCCGCAAGACGTCTTCGAGCTCATAGGCCGTGTCGAAATAATCTTCGATCACCGCCTTGTTGCGGCCGGTGACGAAAATGCAGTGTTCGATGCCCGCCTCGTAGGCCTCATCGATCACATGTTGGAGAATGGGACGATCGACCACCGTCAACATTTCCTTGGGAATGGATTTGGTAGCCGGCAGGAAGCGCGTTCCAAGGCCGGCAACCGGAAAGACCGCCTTGCGTATGCGCTTGCTCATGCGTTCGCTTCTGCAATTGAGGCAGATAAGGCGGCGATCGAACGCCGCGCCCGCTCACCTAAGATGCCGGCAAGCCTGGCGTCAACTCGGCGGGGTTAACCCGACGTTGGGTTCTTCCCGGCAGGATCGCAGCGGAGGAAAAAGATGGCAGTTCTGGTTACGGGCGGGGCCGGCTATATCGGCGGCCACATGGTCCTCGCGCTTCTTGACGCGGGCGAAGAGGTGGTCGTGCTCGACGACCTCTCGACCGGCTTTGCGTGGGCCGTGCCGAAAGCGGCGCATCTCGTCGTCGGCGATGTCGCCGATCCGGCGCAACTCAAAGAAATTGTCGCCAAGCACCGGATCGAAGCCATCACGCATTTCGCGGCCAAGATCGTGGTGCCCGACTCAGTGGCCGATCCACTCGGCTATTATTTCAGCAATACCGTCAAGGCCCGCGCTCTCGCCGAATTCGCAGTGCGCAATGGGATCAAGAACTTCATCTTTTCCTCGACTGCCGCCGTTTATGGGGAACCGGCGGTCAACCCGATCTTCGAAACGGCGCAACCGGCGCCGATCAACCCGTACGGGCGATCGAAACTCATGGTCGAGTGGATGCTCGACGACGCCGCCAAAGTTCATGATCTCTCCTACGTGGCCCTGCGCTACTTCAACGTAGCCGGAGCCGACCCCAAGGGTCGGCTTGGCCAGTCAACCCCTAACGCGACACACCTCATTAAGGTTGCAGTGCAGGCCGCGCTCGGGCTGCGCCCGGGAATGGATGTGTTCGGCACGGATTATCCGACCCCGGACGGAACCTGCGTGCGCGACTACATCCAGGTGAGCGATTTGATCGCCGCGCACCTGTCGGCGCTCGGCCATTTGCGGCGCGGCGGCGAAAGCCTCGTCTTGAACTGCGGCTACGGGCACGGCCATTCCGTGCGCGAGGTCATCGACGTCGTCAAAAAAATATCCGGGAACGATTTTGAAGTCCGACTCACGGGGCGGCGCGCCGGCGATCCGGCGGCGCTGGTCGCGGGCGCGCAAGCCGTGCGGGAGCGGCTTGGCTGGAGGCCGAACTACGACAATCTCGCCGAGATCGTTCGGCAAGCGTACCAGTGGGAACGGAAGTTGCGCGACGGAACCTTTGCCAAAGCGCGCTAATGGCCGGCGTGCTCGGCGCGCATTTGCTTGTTGTATTCGTGTCGGCGCCACATTCCGGCGGCGCAGCCGAGGATGGCGCCTTTGACGGCGTGATGGCCGGCCACGTGGCCGGCGACGGCGCCAGCCGCACCGTATTTGAGACAGCCGCCGGGTTTTGCTTCGGCGGCAGATGCGCCTGCGATGAATGCGCATAAAAAGAGGGCGATTGCGGCTCGCATCGATAGCTCCGCTTTAAATTCCGGAGGCGCTTGCTAAATCCGACGCAAGGACATGGGGCGCCGGCAGCCGCGAGGAAAGAGGCCGCGTGCGAAGCGCAGAGCTGCGCGAACCTAGACCCAGCCCTTGAGTTCGCGCATAACGATGTCGGAAATCACCGCCATGCCTTCGGCGCTGTCATTGAGGCAGGGCACGGTCGCGAAATTCTTGCCGCCGCCTTCCAAGAAGAAATGCCGGTTCTCCACGTCGATCTCCTCGAGCGTTTCGACGCAATCGGCCGAGAAACCGGGCGTGATGATGACGAGGTTCCGGCAGCCTTCGCGGGGAAGCGCCCGCACCGTCGCATCCGTATAAGGTTCGAGCCATTTCGCCCGCCCGAAGCGCGACTGGTAGGTCATCCTCAGTTTCTTTTCGTCGGAGCCGAGCGCCGTTTGGAGCAGGCGGAACGTTTCCTCGCAGTGACGCGGATAGGGATCGCCTCGATCGACGTAACTCTGTGGAATGCCGTGAAACGATGCGAGGATCGCGTCGGGGACGAAATCGAGGCGGTCGAGAAATTTGCGCAGCGAAGCGGCGAGCGCCTCGATGTAGACAGGCTCGGCCCAATAGGGCGCGGCGATCCGCAACGCCGGCTGAACCCGTAAGCGCGCCAACGCGGCGAACACCGCGTCGCCGACGCTCGCCGTCGTTGCCGCGGCATATTGCGGATAGAGCGGCACAACGAGCACCCGTTCGCATCCGGCTTCGACAAAGCGGATGAGCGCCGGCGCGATTGCCGGTTTTCCATAGCGCATCGCCCAATCGACGTGGATCGCCACCTTCGTTTCGAGTCCGCTGCCTTCGATCCAGGCCGAAAGCTTTTCGGCCTGCGCGCGGGTGATCGTCTTCAGCGGACTCTCGTTCCGCGCGCGGTTCCAGATCGATCGATAGGCTTTGCCGCTGCGCGTCGGACGCAGCGTCAGAATGACGAGATTGAGGATTGGCCACCAGAGGAGCCGCGGCGTCTCGATGACGCGCCGATCGGAGAGAAATTCCTTCAGATAGCGCCGCACGGACCAATAGTCGGTCGCTTCGGGCGTTCCGAGATTGACCAGCAAAACGCCGATTTTTCCGCCGGCGTGCGAAGACGCAGCAACCATCGCGACCCTTATACGCGCCGCGCGGATTCCTGTATGTCGGCGCGTCTTTGCATTATCGCGCAGCAATAAAGGGTTTTCGCCCGTTTCGCCATACGGCGCGGGTCGGCAATAAGACGGGAGCGCAGCCGGACGCTTCAGGCGGCCGCGCCGGTGACGCGCGCGTGCACGCGACGCAGTTCGGCAAGCGCCGCTTCGACCGAGATCAACTGCCGTTCGAGATGGCCGATCTGGGCGACGACCTGATCCGCCGGGAGGTTAAGATCCGCCTCGCAATCGCCGCGCGCGAGGATCTCGCGGACCTCGGCGAGCGTGAAGCCGAGCCGCTTGGCTTTCAAAATCATTTGAAGGTGCAGCCGATCGCGGCCGGAATAAAACCGCGCCGTTCCGTCGCGACGCGGATGCAGCAGGGCGCGGCCTTCGTAAAAGCGCAAAGTCCGCAGGCTGACCCGGAATTCGCGCGCCATCTCGCCGATCGTCCAGGCGCGCTCGCTTTGCTCCTCAGATGGCTCGATTCGGCATCGGCCGGTATTGCTGGGACTGATATCCATGGTGATCCCCTCGTCGAAGGAACGGTCGAATCATTGATACAACCATAGAGCGAAATACGTAGTTGACACCACAAGCCCCAAATGGTAGTGTTTTGGTCATCGGAGAACGGCGATGGCCAAGAACAGATTTGCAGAACCCCATTTCCACGACGAGGAAGCGGCTCGGGTGTGGTTTGAAGCCGCCCGCTGGCCGAACGGCCCGATCTGCCCGAAATGCGGAAGCGAAAAGCACTATGCGACCAGGAAGCTAGGCCGCTATCGCTGCGCCAATGCCGCCTGCCGCAAAGACTTTACCGTTATGACCGGCACTGTCATGGAGCGCAGCCATGCCAAGCTGGCGCAGTGGGCCGCTGCCTTCCATTTGGCCGCGTCGAGCAAAAAGGGCTTCTCGGCTCACCAGCTACATCGCGAACTCGGCTGCCAGTACAATACCGCTTGGTTTCTGCATCATCGCGTCATGGAAGCCATGCGGCGCGGCGGCCTCGATCTTCCCCCATTGGGCGGCGAAGGAAAGGTTGTCGAGGCCGACGAGACCTATCTCGGCAACGTGCCAGAGGCTTCTCGCCGCGAGTTCAAGACCACGGGGCGTCCCTTCCAGAAAAGCCCCCACGGCGTAGGCAAAAAGCGCGCCATCGTTTCGCTGGTCGAGCGCGGCGGTAGTGTTCGCTCGTTCCACATTCCTTTCGCGAGCCTAGAAAGCGTTGTGGACATCGTGCGGGCGAATGTCGCCCGCGAAACGCGGCTGCATACTGACGAAAGCAGGCTCTACAATCAGGTAGGAAAAGAGTTTGCGGCGCACGAGACCGTCAAGCACGCCGACAAGGAATATGTTCGCGGCGACGTGACGACAAACACGGTTGAAAGCTATTTCTCAGT
>JASHUD010000185.1 GCA_030040215.1 Methylovirgula sp. | reverse complement strand
AAGCCCAACCACACCCTTCTCCCCGCGCGCGGGGAGAAGGTGAGGATGAGGGGCTTGGGGATTTGCCGCCAACTCACCCGGCCCCTCACCCCAACCCTCTCCCCGCTGACGCGGGGCGAGGGGGAAGACTCGTGCTAACGCGCGATCCCGACGTTCTCGACACTTGGTTCTCCTCCGCGCTTTGGCCCTTCTCGACGCTCGGCTGGCCGGACGAGACAGAGGACTTGAAGCGTTATTATCCGACGAGCGCGCTCGTCACCGGCTTCGACATCATCTTCTTCTGGGTGGCGCGGATGATGATGATGGGAATTCATTTCCTGCACGACGTGCCGTTCCACGACGTCTATATCCATGCGCTCGTGCGCGACGCGACCGGCGCGAAAATGTCGAAGTCGAAGGGCAACGTCATCGATCCGCTTCACTTGATCGACGAATACGGCGCCGACTCGCTGCGCTTCACGCTCGCCGCCATGGCGGCGCAGGGACGCGACATCAAGCTTTCGACGCAGCGCGTCGAAGGCTATCGCAATTTCGCGACCAAGCTCTGGAACGCGGCGCGTTTCGCCGAGCTCAACGAATGTGCGCACAGCGAACCGTTCGATCCGCGCAATCTGTCGATTACGCTCAACCGCTGGATTGTGGGCGAGGCGAACAGGGCGATCGCCGAAGTGACCGAAGCCATCGAGGCCTATCGTTTCAACGACGCGGCGAATGCCGCCTATCGTTTCGTCTGGAATATTTTCTGCGACTGGTATCTTGAACTCGCCAAGCCCTTGCTGCAAGGCGCCGACGAAGCCGCAAAGCACGAGACGCGGGCGACCACATCCTTCGTCCTCGACGAGATTCTGAAGCTCCTGCATCCGTTCATGCCGTTCATCACCGAGGAGCTATGGAGTATCGAAAACCTCGGCGGAGTAGGGCGCACGACGTGTCTAGCGCTAGCCGCGTGGCCGGCGCCGTCTGGCTACGAGGACGCCACCGCCGAGGCCGAAATCGGCTTCGTTGTCGACGTCGTCTCGGAAATCCGCTCGGTGCGCTCGGAAATGAACGTGCCGGCCGGCGCGCAGATCCCGCTGGTCTTCGTCGGTGCCGATTCCGCTACGACCACGCGCGCCAAGGCGTGGGAAGAGACCATCAAGCGCCTTGCGCGGCTTTCCGAGATCTCCTTCGCCGCCGACCCGCCGGCGCATTCGGCGCAAATGATCGTGCGCGGTACGCTGGCTGCATTGCCGCTCGAAGGCATCATCGATTTTGGCGCCGAGAAAAGCCGGCTCGCCAAAGAGATCGAGAGGCTGGCGGCCGATGCCAAGAAGATCGAGGCCAAGCTCGGCAATGCCGATTTCGTGGCCCGCGCGCCGGAAGAGGTGGTCGAGGAGAACCGTGAGCGGCTTGCAGAGATGGAAGCGCGCCGCGCCAAGCTCGCCGCGGCGTTGCGGCGGCTTGGGTAATCTTCCCGCAAAGCCGGCGACCGTCATTGCGAGCGAAGCGAAGCAATCCAGTTGTTTCTGAGTTTTGGATTGCTTCGTCGCTGAGCCCGTCATCGGGCCGGCCGACGGCCGGACCCGTTGGCTCCTCGCAAAGACGGTCGTTTGCTGAGTTGAACGTCGGGCGATGGAGACATAAATCTCTTTGGCGTAAGGAGCCGCGGATGGTCAGCGAGCAGGACGTGCTGAGGGTTCTCCAATCGGTCGCGGGGCCGGATGGCAAGACCCCTTTGCCGGAATCGGGCGCCATCGCCGGGCTGTCGATCAAGGAAGGAAAAGTCTACCTGGCGCTGTCGGTCGAGCCGCAGCAGGCCGCGTCGCTCGAGCCCATGCGGCTTGCCGCGGAGAAAGCATTGCGTGCGCTGCCCGGCGTCGACACGCCGCTCGTCAGCCTTACGGCGCAGAAACCGAGCGAGACGCGGCTTTCCGGGCATGGGCGCGTGACCGGCATGCGCAGCATCGGCATTCCGGGGATCGCGCGAATCATTGCCGTGGCATCCGGCAAAGGAGGCGTCGGCAAATCGACGACGGCGGTCAATCTCGCATTGGCGCTATCCTCGCTCGGCTGGCGCATCGGCATTCTCGACTGCGACATTTTCGGGCCTTCGCTGCCGCGGCTCCTCAACTTGCGGACCACGCCGCGGGTGGAAGATCGCCGCATTCAGCCGCTTTCGGCGTATGGCGTGAAAGCCATGTCGATCGGCTTTATGATCAATGAGGAAGAGCCGGTCGTTTGGCGCGGTCCGATGGTGATGGCGGCCGTCCAGCAGATGTTGCGCGACGTCGCGTGGGGCGAGCTCGATTGTCTGGTCGTCGACATGCCGCCCGGCACGGGGGACGCGCAGCTCACTTTGGCGCAGAATGTGGCGCTCGCCGGCGCCGTCATCGTCTCGACGCCGCAGGACCTGGCGCTCGTCGATGCGCGGCGCGGGATTTCGATGTTCAGCAAAGTGGACGTGCCGGTGCTCGGCATCGTGGAGAACATGAGCTATTTCCTCTGCCCGCACTGCGGCGGGCGCACCGACATCTTTGCGCACGGGGGCGCGCGCCACGAGGCGGAGCGATTGGGCGTGCCGTTCCTCGGCGAAATTCCGCTGGCGCTCGGCATCCGCGAGACATCCGACGCTGGCAAGCCGATCGTCGTCGCCGAGCCAGAGAGCGCGCATGCTTCGGCCTACCGCGACATTGCCGCTCTGGTCCGCGTGGAACTCGAAAAGGGCCGTACACGCGCGGCACCGAAGATTTTGATCGAATAGCGAAGGGGCGAAGCCTTTTACCCTGCATCCCGGCTCGAAGCTCTGCTTCGGCCGGGAAAGTGGCCACTTCCCCGGACGAGCCCGCAAAGCGGGCGAAGATCCGGGGTCCAGAGTCGCCTGAGGCTGTGCCTTTATCCTCCCGTTACGCTCATGTACCGCTGAAGCGCAGGTCTCGCATGGGCGCGGTCGATGACGAAATCGTGGCCCTTGGGCTTGCGGGCGATCGCCGCTTCGATCGCCGCTTCGAGAAGCTCGTCATTGGCCGCGGCGCGCAGCGGCGCGCGCAAATCGACCGAGGCATTCTGGCCGAGGCACATATAAAGCGTGCCCGTGCAGGTGACCCGTATGCGGTTGCAGCTTTCACAAAAATTGTGCGTGAGCGGCGTAATGAAACCAAGCCGGCCGCCGGTTTCTTCGACTTCGGAGTAGCGCGCCGGACCGCCGGTGCGAACATCGAGATCGCGCAGCCGGAAATGCCGGGCGATGTCGGCGCGCACCTTGTCGAGCGGCAGATATTGGTCGATGCGTTCGGCGCCGACCGCGCCGAGCGGCATGACCTCGATCAAAGTAAGATCCATGCCGCGCCCATGCGCCCAGACGATCATCGGAACGATTTCGGCCTCGTTGACGCCCTTCAGGGCGACCATGTTGATTTTGACATGAAGTCCGGCACGTTGCGCGGCGTCGATGCCGGCCATCACTTTGTCGAGTTCGCCGCGCCGCGTGATCGCCCGGAACTTGTCGCGTTGGCGCGTATCGAGGGAAACATTGACGCGGCGCACGCCGCAGGCCGCCAGTTCCTCGGCATACGTTGCAAGCTGCGAGCCGTTGGTCGTCAGGGTGAGTTCGTCGAGATCGCCGGATTCGAGGTGGCGCGACACAGATTTGAAAAGGTTCATGATGTTGCGGCGAACGAGCGGCTCGCCGCCGGTAATCCGCAGTTTGCGGGTACCAAGCGCGATGAACATGCCGCAGAGACGGTCGAGTTCCTCAAGCGTTAGGAGATCGCTCTTGGGCAGGAACGTCATGTCCTCCGCCATGCAATAAACGCAGCGGAAGTCGCAACGGTCGGTGACCGAAACGCGCACATAGGTGATCGGCCGGCCGAAAGGGTCAATCAGCGGGGCGGGTGGCGTTGCCGGTCGAAGTTCGGTGCAAGAACCGCTCATTGCCCTAATATAGGATGGATCCGGATGGCATGGAAGCCGAGGCGGTAATGGGCGAGAAGCAATGGCCGAAGGAACTGCGGCTCGTCAACGCCGGCAAGGTTCTGAAGGTGACGTTCGAGAACGGCAGAAGCTTCGATCTTTCGGCCGAATATCTGCGCGTAATGAGCCCGAGCGCCGAAGTGAAGGGCCATACCGAAGCGGAGCGCAAGACGGTCGGCGGCAAGCGCGCCGTTGCCGTCACCGAGGTCGTGCCGGTCGGCACCTATGCCGTGCGGCTCACTTTCGATGATTTCCATTCGACCGGCATTTACACTTGGGACTATCTTTACGAGCTTGGCGAGACCTATGC
>JASHUD010000184.1 GCA_030040215.1 Methylovirgula sp. | reverse complement strand
CTGCTGCTCGCCTGCGCCGAAGGGCGGCTCGGCGGGCGAGCGCCGACCTTCTCCGCGCAAAGCGCGCTGACCGTCGTGCTCGCCGCGCACGGCTATCCCGGCACGCCGCAAAAGGGCACGGAGATCCGCGGGCTCGACAAAGCCGCCGCGCTGCCCGGCGTGATCGTCACTGAGGCCGGGACGCGGCGCGAGGGGCGAAAGCTCGTTGCCGACGGTGGGCGCGTCTTGAACGTCACGGGGCTTGGCACGACGCTCGCCGAAGCAAGAGCGCGCGCCTATGCGGGCGTCGATGCGATCGATTGGCCGGGCGGCTTCTGCCGCCGCGACATCGGCTGGCGGGCGTTGAAGGGCGAATAGTTTCCTCTCCCGCTTGCGGGGAGAGGGCAGCTTTCCCGGCCGCAGCGATCCCCGGATTTAATCCGGGGACCGAGCCGGGATCCAGGGCCGCAAGCTCGCAGTCTTGCGATCGGCCCGGCGGCTCTGGACCCCGGATCTGCGCCCGCTTCGCGGGCTTGTCCGGGGAAGTGACCCGTTACGACTCATCGCTGCCAACCCTCTCCCCCTTCGCTTTTGCTCATGGGGAGGTGGCGTACGCCGAAGATCAAGATTTTCGTGTCTCCGTAGAGGCGTGTCTCAAAGGTTTCATAGCCCTCGGGCACAAGCAGCTCGGCATCTGCCGCTTCCTCAATGACAATCAGCGCATTGGGCGCGAGCCAGCCGCCATCGCGCAGTGCCATCAGCGCCGGTTCCGCGAAGCCTTTGCCATAGGGCGGGTCGAGGAAAGCGAGGCTGAAACGCTCGCCGTGCGGCGCCGCACCCAGCTTGTCCGCATCGCGGCGGAAGATCTGCGTAACGCCGCCGAGGCCGAGTGCATCGACGTTGGCGCGGATCAGCGCCCGCGCCTTGCCAGCGGTCTCTACGAACAGCGCTTTGCGGGCACCGCGCGACAGCGCTTCGAGTCCCATCGCGCCGGTGCCGGCGTAAAGATCGACGACCGCCGCGTCGGTCACCGGATCGTCGTAGGCATGCGCGAGGATGTTGAAGATCGTCTCGCGCAGCCGATCCGAGGTCGGCCGGATGTCGTTGTCCCGCGGCCCTTGCAGGACGCGCCCCTTGAACCGGCCGCCGATGATGCGCATGGCGCTTAGCGAGTCCTGTCCGGACGCGGCGCGCCTTTGTTCTTGCTCCGCGCGCCGCCCGGATGCGGTTTGTGCGCGCGTTCCTTGCGCTTTGGTTCGATCGCGACGTGGCGCTCGACCGCAACGACACGGCCCTTGCGGTCGGCGGTCTCGGCGCGTTCGATCCGCTGGCGTGAAGTTGTGCCGGCGTTTTGGCTCTCCGCTTCGGCGCGCAAAACCCGGACATGTTTGCGCGGATGAGGCGCCGGCCGGCCTTTCGGCCTTTGCGGCTCGGACTGCGCATGTCTCGGCCGCAAGTTTCGCGGCGCGCCGGGCCTGCGTTCCGGCTTTGCCTCGCGCGGCACATCGATCGGCGCTTCCAAATCTGCGCCTGCTTTTTGCAGCAAGGACGGCCCGAGTTGGTCGCGCAAGACGCGGGTCCGAACTTCCTCCAGTCCGCCCTCCGCAAGATCGCCAAGCTGGAACGGGCCGAAGGAGATGCGGATCAGCCGGTTGACGCTAAGCCCCAAATGTTCGAGCACGCGTTTGATCTCGCGATTCTTGCCCTCGCGCAGGCCGATCGTCAGCCAGCAATTGGCGCCTTGCACGCGGTCGAGCTTGGCTTCGATGCCGGCGTAATGGACGCCGTCGAGGGTGAGGCCGCCGGCAAGCCGGTCGAGGCTTGCCGGATCGATCGTGCCGTTGGCGCGGACGCGATAGCGCCTGAGCCAGCCGGTCGCTGGCAATTCGAGAATGCGGGCCAGGCCGCCGTCGTTGGTCAGCAGCAGCAGGCCTTCGCTGTTGATGTCGAGGCGCCCGACGCTGACGAGCCGCGGCGCTTCGGGGTGGCGTCCACGCAGAGCATCGAAGATCGTGGCGCGTCCTTGCGGATCCTTGTTGGTCGCAACCAACCCGCGCGGCTTGTGGAACAGGAAAAGCCGGGTGCGTTGGCGGCGTGCCAGCGGTTGCCCGTCGATCCGCACGTCGTCGCCCGGCCCGACGTTGACGGCCGGGCTCGTCAGAGGCTTGCCGTTGACGGCGACGCGTCCTTCGGCGATCCAGGCCTCGGCGTCGCGGCGCGAGCAGAGGCCGGCGCGAGCCATGACCTTGGCGATCCGCTCGCCGGCGTTCTCGGGCCTGGCGCGAGCAGGTTTCGCCGGGCGATGGGGTCTTTCGTTCGGCATGCGGTTTGATAGCAGAAGGGTGCGAGAGGAGCGAATTCGATATGAAGCCGGATCCCATGGCGGAAGCGCTCGCCGAGGCGGCCGCCGCCGGGCAGCGCGGCGAAGTGCCGGTCGGCGCGGCAATCGCCTGCGGCGGCGCGATCGTCGCGCATGCCGGCAACCGGACGCTCGAGCGAAAAGATCCGACCGCGCATGCCGAGCTTCTTGCCATTCGCGCCGCCTGCGAAAAGCTCGGCACGGAACGGCTCGTCGATTGCGACCTCTACGTGACGCTGGAGCCTTGCGCGATGTGTGCCGCCGCGATCTCCTTCGCGCGCCTGCGCCGCCTGTATTGGGGCGCGTCCGATCCGAAGGGCGGCGCGGTCGAACATGGGCCGCGATTTTTCGCGCAGCCGACCTGCCATCACGCGCCCGAATGCTATGGCGGAATTCGCGACAAGGAAGCGGCCGAACTGCTTAAGGCCTTCTTCGCCGCGCGGCGATAGCCGCGGGAACGATTGCGGTCGCGGGATAATTATCGAGACGGCGGGTCGCGCTGTGCGCAAGGGCCGCGCGGCGGGACGTGCTTGCGCTACTTGACAGGACACAACCCGAAGCCCACAAGAATAGGCATGGTTTGAACGCACGGGATGGGATGATTTATCCCATAAATACTGTGCAGATTCAAATGTTTACGAGGATAACCTCAGCAACCGACGGATCGGCATGACACACGCGGCGTCTGTATCGGAAACTTTGGCGCCGGCCGAAGACAAGCCGAAGCTGCGCATCTTTCTCTGCGCGCCGCGCGGCTTTTGCGCCGGCGTGGTGCGGGCAATCGATGCCGTCGAACAGGCGCTGCGCATCTATGGCGCCCCGGTCTATGTTCGCCACGAGATCGTCCACAACAAATATGTCGTTGAAGGCCTGAAGGCCAAAGGCGCAATCTTCGTCGAAGAGCTCGACGAGATCCCCGACACGACGAAGCCGGTGATTTTCTCCGCGCATGGCGTGCCGAAATCGGTCCATGCCGAAGCCGAGGCGCGGCATATTTTCGCGCTCGACGCGACCTGTCCGCTGGTGACGAAGGTACATCGCGAAGCGGAGCTGCACTATAAGCGCGGCCGGCAGGTGATCCTCGTCGGCCATGCCGGCCATCCGGAGGTGGTCGGCACGCTCGGCCAATTGCCGAAAGGTTCGATCCTTCTTGTGCAGACGCCGGAAGACGTCGAGAAGCTCCAGAACGTCGACGAAGGCAACCTCGCCTACGTCACGCAGACGACGCTGTCGATCGACGACACGCGCGGCATGGTCGATGCGCTAACCCGCCGCTTTCCCGACATCATCGGGCCGCACAAGGAAGACATTTGTTACGCGACGACCAATCGCCAAGAGGCGGTCAAGCGCATCTCGCCGATCGTCGATGCGATGATCGTCGTGGGATCGTCGAATTCCTCGAATTCGCAACGGCTGAAGGAAGTCGCCGAGCGCTCGGGCTGCAAAGTCGCCCGTCTCGTGTTGCGCGCCGACGACGTCGATTGGGATCTCTTCAAGAATGCCTCCTCGGTGGGCATTACGGCCGGCGCCTCGGCCCCGGAAGTCCTCGTCGAAGAGATCATGGACGCTTTTGCACAGCGGTTCGAGCTCGACGTCGAGATCGTCTCGACGGCGGACGAGAGCGTATTTTTCCCCCTGCCGCGCCAGTTGCGCCCGTCTGTGGTCAGCGATCTGGCAGACCTGCCGGAATCCGAGGAGCAGGATGTCGGCGTCCACGACGAATAGCGCCGTCGCGAAGTTCAATCCGCAATCCGCATTCCGCTCAGTTCCTTGCCGCCCCGCCGCACGATCAGGCGGCTTGCTTGCTCGACGCCGTCGGCCTCGAAGAAAATCTCCCAATCGATCATTTTGCCGACGAACGTATGATCGTCTTTGGCCAAGAATTCCTGGCGCCCGTAATCTTCGGTCTCGACGAAGAGCCGCGCGCCCTCCTGCGCGACGCGCAGGATTCGCGTCGGTCCTAAACGGTAGGCACCGACGTAATCGGCGAGCAGGGCGGCGTCGAGAACCATTTCGCGCTCTTCTTCCACGCCGAAATAGAGCGCGGCGAGATCGCGAGCGATCTTTTGCACCGGCGCCGCTTGGATGTTGGCAAGCACGATCACGCTGAGATCGTCGTCGGGATAGTGGCTAAGCACGACGCTGAACCCGTTGATGCCGCCGGCATGGACGAATTGCCGGCGGCCAAACTGGCGTTGAATGCCCCAGGCAAATCCGTAGCCATGGCCGTGATCGGCGAACATGCGATCGACGGACGCGCGGCCGATCGGCTTTGCCGCCGCCAGCGCGCGTTGCCAAGCCAGGAGATCGTCGGCGGTCGAATAGATCGCGCCCGCCGCATAAGCCAGGCTCATGGCGAGATAGGCGGCCGGCTCGATCCGCCCATTCTGCAGGCGATAGCCGGGAACGCGCGCGGGGACGATCCCCGCGCCATGCTCGTAGCCCGTGCCGGCGAGGCCGAGCGGCAGAAGAATGTGATCGCGCACGTATTCCGGATAGGCCTGTCCGCTCAGCCGCTCGACCACTTGGCCGAGGAGGATATAGCCGCCGTTGCAATATCGAAATTGCGCGCCGGGCGGAAATTCGAGCGGTTCGTTCTCGCTGAGCGCGATGATCTCGCGCGGGCGTAGATCGCGCTGCGCCAGTTCGCGGAAAAAGCCGGGGATCGACGTGTAGCTCGGAATTCCCGAAGTGTGGGTCAGAAGGTGAAAGAGCGTGACGCCGCGCCAATGCGCGGGCGCGTCCGGGTAATGTCGGGCGATCTCGTCGTCGAGGGAAAGCAACCCGCGCTCCATGAGTTGAAGGATCGCGGTGGCGGTGAATTGTTTGGTGAGCGAGCCGAGCCGGAATTTGCCGGTCGCGTCATGCGCTGCGTTCCGCTCGCGATGGGCGAGGCCGAAGCCGCGTCGCAGCAGCGGCACGCCGTCTTTGGCGACAAGCACGTTGCCTGCGAAAAGATCGGCGTCGACAAAGGGTGCGATCAATTCGGACGCGGCTTCGGCGAAATCGGGTGAAATTGGCGACGATACATTTCGTGTCATAGGGCTTTCAATTCGACATAGGTCCTGATCCCGAAGCACGGCCTTCCCTCTCCCGCTTGCGGGAGAGGGTGGTCGGCGGAGCCGACCGGGTGAGGGTTGCCGTTTCAATCATCCCTTATCCGCCCTCTTAGCGGGGCACCTTCTGCCGCCAGCGGGAGAACGACGTGCCCCACTGTTCTATCCCGCCCGCAGCAATTTCACCGCCGCTTCGCGCTCGAAGATATGGAGCAGAAGCAGCAGCGCTCTACCTTGTTCGCCTTCGAGCTTGGGGTTGACCGAGAGGATATGTCGCGCCTCTTCATGCGCAAGCTTCAACAGATCGCCGTGAACGTCGAGCCGCGCGAGCCGGAACCCCGGCATGCCGGATTGTTTCGTGCCGAGCACGTCGCCTTCGCCGCGCAGACGCAGGTCCTCTTCGGCGATGCGGAACCCGTCTTCCGTCTCGCGCAGGATGGCGATCCGCGCCTTGGCCGTTTCGCCGAGCGGGCCTTTGTAGAGCAACAGGCACGACGATTTCGCTTTCCCGCGTCCGACGCGGCCGCGCAGTTGATGCAATTGCGCCAGGCCGAAACGCTCGGCATGTTCGATCACCATGATGTTGGCTTCGGGCACATCGACGCCGACTTCGATCACCGTCGTCGCCACCAGGATCTGCGTCTTGCCTGACGCGAAAGCCTGCATCGCGCGGTCGCGATCCTCGCCTTTCATGCGGCCGTGCACGAGCCCCACCTTGTCGCCGAAAATCTGCGCCAATGCCGCAAAGCGCTCCTCGGCGGCAGCGACGTCGATTGCTTCGCTCTCTTCGACCAGCGGGCAGACCCAATAGACGCGGCTGCCGGCGGCAAGCGCGCGCGAAAGACGCGCGGTGACTTCGCCGATCCGCTCGAGGGGCAGAGCGCGCGTGTCGATCGGCTGGCGCCCGGGCGGCTTTTCGCGCAGCGTCGAGACATCCATGTCGCCGAAATAGGTGAGAACCAGACTGCGCGGAATCGGCGTCGCGGTCATGATGAGAATATCGACCGCCTCGCCTTTGGCGCCGAGCGCGAGGCGTTGGTGCACGCCAAAACGGTGCTGTTCGTCGACCACCGCGAGGCCGAGATCGCGAAAGGCGACGCTCTCCTGAAAGAGCGCATGCGTGCCGATCGCAATGTCGATCTCGCCATTGGCGAGCGCGGCGAGCATGCGGACGCGCTCCGCGCTGCGCCCGGTCAGCAAAGCGATGCGTAACCCGGCCGCCTCGGCATACTCGGCGATTCCCGCGTAATGCTGGCGGGCGAGGAGCTCGGTCGGCGCCATCAGCGCCGCCTGACGGCCGGCTTCGACAACGCTCGCCATGGCGAGCAGCGCGACGATCGTCTTGCCGGAGCCGACGTCGCCCTGCAGCAAACGCAGCATGCGGGAAGGCGATGCGAGATCGGCGCGAATTTCGGCGAGCGCGCGGGTCTGCGCCGGCGTAAGCTTATAGGGCAGGGCGGCGAGGATTTTTTCGGCGCGTCTCCCATCGCCTTGCATGGCGCGGCCGGTGGCGCGGCGCAGATGTTCGCGCGTCAATGCCAACGACAATTGATGGGCGAGCAATTCGTCATAGGCAAGCCGCACGCGGGCCGGCGCGGTCGGCGCGATCGCCTCGGGATCTTCAGGCCGATGCAGCGCGCGCAGCGCCGCCGCAAAAGAGGGTAACGCCGGCATTTTGGCGATGGCCCGCGGATGCCATTCCGGCAGATCCGGCAGGCGCTCCAGCGCCGCGGAAATTGCCTTGCCGAGCACGCGCGGCTGCAAACCTTCCGTCAAGCCGTAAACCGGCTCGACGCCCTGCATCTTGCTCAGTCCCTCGGCGTCGAGCACGCGGTCGGGATGGACGATCTGCCGATGTCCGTCCCAGAGTTCGAGCTTGCCCGAGATCCAGCGCTTCTCGCCCACCGGCAGGCTCTTTTCGATCCATGGATGGTTGGCCAGGAAGAAGACGAGAAGGACATCGCCGGTTTCGTCTTCGACGAGGACCTTGTAGGGCGCACGCGAGCGCGGCCCCGGCGGCCGATGTTCCACGACGTCCGCCTCGATCAGCACGACGCGGTCGAAAGGCGCTTCGGCAATCTTGGCGCGGGTGCGCCGGTCGATGGTCGCATACGGAAGGTGAAAGAGCAGGTCGAGGACGCGCGCGCCCGTCTCGCCCTCGGCCACGAGTCTGTCGAGAAGCTTGGCGATCTTCGGCCCGACGCCCTGAATGCTTGTCGCGCGGGCAAAGAGCGGGTTCAAAAGGGCGGGGCGCATACGGCAAGACTAAGGAGGGCGGCGCCCTTGCGCCAGATCCTTCGCCTTTGCGCCGGTGGGCAGGGATCTCTATATACGTCGGGCGTCGGTCCTGCGCCGCCATCCAAACTTCCGAATCCGGAGCTGCCATGTCCGGCTCGCAGATTTCGAGCGCCGCTCTCGATGTCCGGAGGCGGCAGATTCTGTTCCGTTCCTGGCATCGCGGCATGCGCGAGACGGACCTCCTGATCGGCCGGTTCGCCGACGCCGAGATTGCCCGTCTCAATGAGTCCGAACTCGCCGCGTTTGAGGGCTTGCTGGAGGTCTCCGATCGCGACATTTTCGGCTGGCTGACCGGCGAACTGCAAGTTCCCCCCGCCTACGACACCGCCGTGTTCCGGAAGTTGAAGCTCTTCCATAGCCATGCCAAGCGGCTCGATCTTTGATTCTTTCTCCCCGGCTTGCGGAGAAGTTACATCCTTCCCCGGACGAGCCCGCACAGCGGGCGAAGATCCGGGGCCAGTGCAAATGATGGATTTGAACCGGCTGCTCTGGATCCCGGCTCGGCGCTCCGCGTCGGCCGGGAAAGAGGTTGCCACTCCCAGCAAGGTGTTGTGAACGCGCAGCATGCCCCCTGAGCCATTGACCACGTGACCGATCTCAAACGCGCCATTGCCGAACTCGCCAAAGGCGGCCCGCTCACGCTCGCGTCGCTGCCCGACGGTTTCGATGCGTTCTGCACCGCCGATCTCGCCCGTGCGCTCGCCCGCGTCGAGCGCGCCGTCGTGCTCGTCCATGTGGCGCGCGACGAGCAGCGTGCGCATGCGTTCGACGAAGCGCTGGCCTTCGCCGCGCCCGAGATCGAGGTCCTCGATTTCCCCGCCTGGGACTGTCAGCCCTACGATCGGGTTTCGCCCAACGCGGCGATCGCGGCGCGGCGCATGACGGCGCTGTCGCGGCTGGCGCGGTCGCTGAGCGCGCCCGAACAACCGCGTATTCTCTCGACGACGGTGAACGCGGTTCTGCAGCGCGTTCCGCCTTTGGAGAAAGTTGCGGCCGATTGCTTCTCGGCGGCGCCCGGCAATGCGGTTTCGATGGACGGACTCGTTCGTTGGCTCGAAGACAACGGATTTCAACGCGCCCCGACGGTGCGCGATACCGGCGAATACGCGGTGCGCGGCGGTATTCTCGACCTATTCGCGCCTTCCCTGCCGACGCCCGTGCGCCTCGACTTCTTCGGCGACACGCTCGAATCGATCCGCACCTTCGATCCCGAATCGCAGCGCACGGTCGCGCCGCTGCCTGCGCTCGATCTCGTGCCGATGAGCGAGGTGCAGCTCACTTCGGATTCGATGCGCCGCTTCCGCCAGGGCTATGTCGCGGCCTTTGGCGCGCAGACTTTGGGCGATACGCTCTACGAGGCGGTGAGCGAAGGGCGCCGTCACCCGGGCATCGAACATTGGCTGCCGCTCTTTTACGAGAAGCTCGACACGCTTTTCGAATATACCGGCGCGGCGCCGCTGGTGCTCGATCCTTTGGTCGAGGAAGCTGCGAAAGAAAGGCTCGCGCAGATCGGCGATTATTACGAGGCGCGCAAGAGCGCCTTTGACGCCGATCCCGCGCACGCATCCTATAAGCCGCTGCCGCCGGAGGCTCTCTATCTCTCTGCCGCTGCGTGGAACGAACGCCTCGCTGCGAGCGGGCTCGTGCGCGTCACGCCGTTTGCGCAGCCGGAGAGCAGGGACGTCATCGATTGCGGCGCCAAGGTCGGCCGCAACTTCGCACCGGAGCGTAACGAAGAAGGCGCCAATGTTTTCCACGCCACGGCCGAACATATTCAGGCCCTTCAGAAGCAGGGCAAACGGGTGATCGTCGCCGCTTGGTCGGAAGGTTCGCGCGAACGCCTCGGCCATGTGCTGAAAGATTTCGGCCTGACGGAACTCGAGCCGGTCGCCTCGTTCGCGCAGGCCGCCCGCCAGCCGAAGGCCGCCGTGGCGCTTGCCGTGATCGGGTTGGAGGCCGGGTTTGAGACGCCGCAGCTCGCCGTCGTCGGCGAGCAGGACATTCTCGGCGACCGGCTGGCACACGCCCGCAAGCGCCTGCGCCGCACCCAGGATTCGATCACCGAACTTAGCTTGCTTTCGGCCGGCGATCTGGTGGTCCACGTCGATCACGGCATCGGCCGCTTTGTCGGCCTCACGCCGATCGAGGCGGCAGGTGCCCCGCACGACTGTCTCGAGATCCATTACGCCGACGCCGCCAAGCTCTTCCTGCCGGTCGAGAACATTGAGCTGCTGTCGCGCTACGGTTCGGAAGACGCCGCTGTCGAGCTAGACAAATTGGGCGGGGTCGCCTGGCAGAGGCGCAAGGCGCGGATGCGCCGCCGCATCCTCGAGATGGCCGCCGGCCTTTTGCAGATCGCCGCGGCGCGCCAGACGCACGCCGCCCCGAAACTTGTGCCGCCCGAACCTCTTTACGAGGCCTTCTGCGCCGGCTTTCCCTATGAGGAGACGGAGGATCAGGCGGCGACGATCGAAGCGGTGCTCGACGATCTCGCCTCCGGCAAACCGATGGACCGGCTCGTTTGCGGCGATGTCGGGTTCGGCAAGACCGAAGTCGCGCTGCGCGCCGCCTTCGTCGCGGCGATCGACGGCGAACAGGTGGCAGTCGTCACGCCGACTACGTTGCTTGCCCGCCAGCACACGCAACTCTTCAAAAGCCGTTTCACTGGCCTGCCCATCAAGGTCGCGCAAGTCTCGCGCATGGTGGGCGGCACCGAGGCCAAACGGGTGAAGGATGGCGTTGCTTCCGGCGCGATCGACATCGTCATCGGCACCCACGCTCTGCTCGGCAAGAGCATCGCTTTCAAAAACCTCGGACTGGTGGTCATCGACGAAGAGCAGCATTTCGGCGTCAAGCACAAAGAGCGGCTCAAGGAACTGCGTGCCGAAGTGCATGTGCTGACGCTTTCGGCGACGCCAATCCCGCGCACCTTGCAGCTCGCGCTGACCGGCGTGCGCGAACTGTCGATTATCGCGACGCCGCCGGTCGACCGCCTTGCGGTGCGCACCTTCGTCTCGCCTTTTGATCCGCTGCTCGTGCGCGAAGCGTTGCTGCGCGAGCGCTATCGCGGCGGCCAGAGCTTCTATGTTTGTCCGCGCATCGAAGACATCGAACAGGCGGCCGATTTCCTGCGCCGCCACGTGCCGGAGGCGAAATACGTCGTCGCCAACGGCCAGATGGCGGCTTCCGAACTCGAAGAGCGCATGGCCGCGTTTTATGACGGCAAGTTCGATATCCTGCTGTCGACGGCGATCGTCGAATCGGGACTCGACATCCCGACTGCCAATACGCTGATCGTGCATCGCGCCGATATGTTCGGCCTCGCCCAGCTTTATCAGCTGCGCGGCCGCGTCGGGCGCTCGAAGATGCGCGCCTACGCGCTGTTCACCCTACCTCCCAACCGGACACTCACGCCGCAGGCCGAGAAACGCCTAAAAGTGCTGCAATCGCTCGATACGCTCGGTGCCGGCTTCCAACTTGCCAGCCACGATCTCGACATACGCGGCGCCGGCAATCTTTTGGGAGAACAGCAATCCGGACATATCAAGGAGGTCGGCTACGAACTCTATCAGCAGATGCTCGAAGAGGCCGTTATCGCATTGAAGGCCGGCATGGAGGAGCCCGCCGAGGAAACCTGGTCGCCGATCATCACCACGGGCACGCCGGTCACGATTCCGGAGGATTACGTCGCCGATCTCGACGTACGCCTCGGGCTTTATCGGCGGCTCTCGAAGCTCGAAGCCGACGCCGAGATCGAAGCCTTCGCCGCCGAGCTGATCGATCGTTTCGGGCCGCTGCCGCGCGAGGTCGAACAACTTTTGAAACTCGTCGCGATCAAGTCGCTTTGCCGCAAAGCCAACGTCGAGAAGCTAGAAGCGGGGCCGAAGGGGTTAACACTCGGCTTCCGCGATAATTCCTTCGCCAATCCGCAGGGGTTGGTGCGGTTCATCGCCGAGCAGGGCCCCGACGCCAAAGTGCGGCCCGACCGGCGCCTCGTCTTCATCCGCGATTTTGAAGATCCGGCGGCGCGCCTCGAAGGCACGCGCACGATCCTGCGCACGCTCGCCGCGATCGCCACCAAGAAGGCCGCGTGAAACAATTCTCGCGAACAAATTTATGGTTGCGCGTTTTGCGCACGCGACTTTATTTTCGCAGTACGTCTTCCAGTAATTCTGCCAAGCGCCGCGGATCGTCGGGGAAACCTGCCTCGATCCAGCGCGCTTGCAGATCTTTCAGCGTATCGCCGAGCGCTTTGCCTTCGGGGACGCCGCGCGCCAGAAGATCGGCCCCGGAGAAGGGCAGGCGCGGTTCTTTGGCAGCGCGCGCGTAGGCCAGCGCCTCCTGCCAAAAGGCGGGACAGGCGTCGCTCTCCGCCGCCGCGAGTGCCAGAGCATCGCAGAGAGCTTGCCGTCCGTAACGAAAGATGCGCCGCAAAAGAGTTGGCAAAGGCGGCGGCTTTTCCAAGCCGTGCAAGGTCACGAACGCCGCCGCCGCCTCGACGAGCCGTTGCGTCTCCGGATTGGAGAGCCGCAGCCGGTCGCGCAGCCGTTCGGCGTCTTCCGGCAGATTGACGCAAAGTGCGGCGAGCGCCAGCAGCGGATCGGACGGCGCATCTCCTCGGAAGCGCAGCAGGCGGATGAGCCGCGCCGGATGGGGCGCCGAGGCGAGGAGCGGTCCAAGCAACCCGGTTTCACAGAATTCGCGCGTCACATCGCCGGCGCGCGGCGCGGCGAGCAGTTTCATGATCTCGCTGCGCACCCGTTCGCGCGACAGGCGCGCCAGCCCGTCGCGCTCGCGCAGGCAAGCGAGCACGGCTTGCGCGTCGAGCGGACCTTCCGCGTAAGCGGCGGCGAAGCGGAAGAAGCGCAGGATGCGCAGATAGTCCTCGCGGATGCGCGCCGCCGGATCGCCAATGAACCTAAGCCGCCGCGCTTCGATGTCGGCGAGGCCGCCGACATAATCGTAGAGCGTTGCGTCGCGGCGCATCGACAGCGCGTTCATCGTAAAGTCGCGGCGTTTGGCGTCGGTCTCGAAGTCGCGGCTGAAGCGAACCTTGGCGTGCCTTCCGTCGGTCTCGACGTCTTCGCGCAGGCTCGTGACCTCGAACGGCTTACCGTCGACGACGAGCATCACCGTGCCATGCGCTACGCCGGTCGGAACGCTCTTCAATTTCGTGGCGCGGGCGCGCGCCACGACCGTCTCGGGCGTGGCGGTCGTGGCAATGTCGAATTCCTCGACCGGACGACGGAGCAGCGCATTGCGCAACGCGCCGCCGACGAGCCGCGCTTCTTCGCCGTCGGTGTCGAGCAAACTTAGGACACGGATCAGGTCCTTGCGCTCCAGCAGAGCTTTTGCGGCGGGCGGCGCGGCGATTGCGATGGTGCTCATGCGCGTGCGCTCATTCCATGTGTCCCGGCACGAGCGTGCCGTTTTCGATATGCGCCGGCACGTAAGCGCCGAGGTGGCGCTCTGCAAAGACGCCGAACAGAAAGACACCGATGACGGCGATGACGAGCCCGGCAAGCGTCAGTGTCGAGACCGTACCCTGGCTCCAGTTGCGGCTCGCAAACGGCGTCGTACGGCGCAATAGGAGCAGCAGGGCGTAGCCGATGAACGGCAGCAGGAAGAGAAGCACCGGCCTCCAAATGACCCGCCACATAGGCGCCCCTTAGCAAAGCGCCGCATGCTAGGCCAGTTTCATAGGCGATGGAATGAAGCCCCTCTCGGCAAATCACCCGGCCCCTCACCCCTAACCCTCTCTCCGCAGGCGGGATGAGGGGATGGCAAGCCATGTTGCGCCGGGCTCCCGAAAGCCACATATGCCACCTGCGTTCCCGCACGGTTGCATCCAATTCCGGGAGGCTCGTGGAAATGCTACATCGAGGAGCCGGGAGTATCCTTTGCGCGCCATGAAAGACCGCGTTGTCAGCATCGAGATCGATTGGCGTGAGCCGTTCGACGCCGCGGCGCGGCTTGCCGACCGCTCCGGTTTTGCCTTTCTCGACAGCGCGCTCTTTCATCCCGAACTCGGCCGCTATTCCTTTATCGGCATCGAGCCGTTCGGTGTCTTTACCGCGGCGCTGGGGCTTGCCACCTGGAACGGCGTTCCTCTGTGGCTGCCGCCGCTTCCGGCGCTGCGCGATCTTCTCGCCCGCTTCGTCTTCGAGGCCGATCCGGAGCTGCCGCCCTTCCAAGGCGGGGCGATCGGCGCCATTCCTTACGAATTCGGCTGGGAGCTCGACGGGCTTGCTTCACCCAATCACCGGATCGAGCAGCAGGAGCCGTTTCATCTCGGCTTCTATGATCTCATCTTTGCCTTCGACCAGCTGCGGCGTCGCACTTTTGTCTTCGCTTCGGGTCTTCCGGCGGAAGGCGAAGCACGCAAGGCGCGCGCCGCGGCGCGCCTCGATCATGCGCTGCGTCTTCTCGAGCGGCCGCCGCCGGAGCGCGCACCGCAGCCTGCGGTCGCCGGCTGGACTTCGAACTTCGCGCGCACCGCCTATCGCACCGCGATCGAACGCGTGCAGGGGCACATTTACCGCGGCGACATCTATCAGGCGAACATCGCGCAACGGTTCGGTGCGGATCTGCCCGAGGGATTTTCGCCGTTCGAATTCTATGCGCGGCTGCGGGCGACAAATCCGGCGCCTTTCGCCGCCTATCTGACCTGCGGAGAGAGCCTGATCGCCTCCTCTTCGCCGGAACTGCTGCTGCGCAAGCGCGGCGCGGCGGTCGAGACGCGGCCGATCAAGGGGACGAGCCCCCGCGCCGAGCATCCCGTCGAAGATCTGTGGCGCGCCGAGGTGCTTGCCCAGTCGGAAAAAGATCGCGCCGAGAACATCATGATCGTCGATCTTCTGCGCAACGATTTGTCGCGCGCCTGCCGGCCGTTCTCGGTCGACGTTCCGGTGCTCTGTGGGCGCGAATCCTACGCTAACGTGCACCATCTCGTCTCGGTTGTTACCGGCGAGCTCGCGGCGGACAAAGACGCTATCGATCTCATCGCCGCGACTTTTCCGGGCGGCTCGATCACAGGCGCACCGAAGCGCCGCTCGATGGAAATCATCGACTCGATCGAACGGGTGCCGCGCGGCTATTATTGCGGCTCGATCTTCTATCTCGGTTTCGACGGCACGATGGACATGAACATCGCCATCCGCACGGCGATTCTCAAGGCGGGCAGGGCGAGCGTACACGCCGGCGGCGGCATCACCTGTCTCTCCGATTGGGCGGAGGAGTATGCCGAGACAGAAGCCAAGGCGCAGCGCCTTTTCGACGCCTTTGCCGGCGTCAAAGATTTGGAAGAAGTGCCGCAATGAACGGACCGATTCTTGTCATCGACAACTACGATTCCTTCGTCTTCAACGTCGCGCGCTATTTCGAGGAGCTTGGACGCAAGGTGATCGTGCGCCGCAACGACGCAATCGACATCGCTGAGATCATGGCGAGCGCGCCGGCGGCGATCGTCATCTCGCCCGGACCCGGCACGCCGTACGATGCGGGCATTTCGCTCCCCGTCGTGAAAAAGCTTTCCGGCGAAGTGCCGATTCTCGGCGTTTGTCTCGGCCACCAATGCATCGGCGCGGCGTTCGGCGCGCCGGTCACTCCCGCCAAACGCCCCCTCTACGGCCGTACCTCGCGCGTCGCGCACGATGGGCGGAACTTGTTCGAAGGCTTGCCGCAGCCGCTGACGGTGGCGCGCTATCATTCGCTCATCGTCGAGCGCGCGCCGGCGCTCGAAGCGGCGGCTTCGATCGACGCGGTTTCGGAGGAGGGCGAGATCATGGCGTTGACGCACCGCTCGCATCCGACCTACGGCGTGCAGTTTCATCCCGAATCGATCCTCACCGAAAAGGGCCACGCTCTTTTCGGCAATTTCCTGCGTCTGGCGGTCGAAAGAGAGCCCCGTGTACTGGTATGACGG
>JASHUD010000183.1 GCA_030040215.1 Methylovirgula sp. | reverse complement strand
AAAAGATGCTTGATCATGATTCGCAGATTCGAGAGCCCGAGCGCCCGCGCCGCCATGACGTATTCGAAATTGCGCGCCCGCAGAAATTCGGCGCGCACCACATAGACGAGATTGACCCATGAGAAGAGGAGCAGAATGCCGAGCAGGACGAAGAAGCTCGGCGTGAGGATCGAAGAAAGAATGATGAGCAGATAGAGATGCGGCAGCGACGACCAGATCTCGATCAGGCGCTGGAAGATAAGATCGGTCCAGCCGCCGAAATAGCCTTGGATCGCGCCTGCCGCGACGCCGACGACGGAGGAGATCGAGGCGAGCGCCAAGCCGAAGAGCACCGAGACGCGGAACCCATAGATGAGCCGGGCAACCACGTCACGGCCCTGGTCGTCGGTGCCGAGCCAGTTCCACTCGATGTCGGCGCAGCCGCGATTTGGCTTGCCGGGCGGCAGCACGCGCGCCGCCGCCCGTTCGCATTGCTCTTTGCTCAGCATCCAGGTCGGCGGCGAAGGCGCCGGCGTCGGCAGCGCGCTTTCGATGGTGTTGTAGGAATAATGGATCGGCGGCCAGATCATATAGCCGTGCGCGTCGATCTCGCCGGAAATGAACGGATCGCGATAATCGGTCTCGGCGAGAAAACCGCCGAATTTCGCCTCCGGATAGTTGTGAAAGATCGGGAAAAGATACTCGCCTTTGTAAGCGACGAAGATCGGCTTGTCGTTGGCGATAAACTCGGCAAACAGCGACAGCACGAAGAAAAACAGAAAGATCCACAGCGACCAGAATCCGCGCCGGTTGCGGCGGAAATTGCTCAGCCGGCGGCGATTGAGGGGGGTCAAGCGAACCAGGCCGCGATGTTTCAACGGCGGCGCCAGAGCGCGGAACTCGCTCGGCGTTTGCCCGGAGAGCGCCGGCAGGTTCATGGGTTAAACCTCCCGCGTCTCGAAATCGATGCGCGGATCAATCCAGGTGTAGGTGAGATCGGACAGAAGATTCACGACGAGCCCGAGCAGCGCGAAAATATAAAGGTTGGCGAACACCACCGGATAGTCGCGGTCGACGATCGATTCGTAGGAGAGAAGTCCCAGACCATCGAGCGAGAAAATTGTCTCGATCAACAGCGCGCCGCCGAAGAAGGCGTTGACGAACGCGCCGGGAAAACCGGCGACGACGATCATCATCGCGTTGCGGAACACGTGCCCGTAAAGCACGCGGCGTTCCGTCAAGCCCTTCATTCGCGCCGTCTGAACGTATTGCTTGCGGATTTCGTCGAGAAACGAATTCTTGGTGAGAAAGGTCACGGTCGCAAAGGCGCCGAGCGTCAGGGAGAGGACCGGCAGCGCGACGTGCCACAAATAATCCTCGACCTTGCCGGGCAGCGATAGCGTGGCGAAGTTCTCCGACGTCAGCCCGCGCAGCGGAAAGATTTGCCAGAACGAGCCGCCGCAGAAGAGTACGATCAGCAGGATGGCAAACAGAAAGCTCGGGACCGCATAGCCGACGATCACCACGGCCGAACTCCAGACGTCGAAACGCGAACCGTCGCGCACCGCCTTGGCGACGCCGAGCGGAATGGAGATCAGATAGGAAAGCAGCGTCATCCAAATGCCGAGCGAGATCGAAACCGGCAATTTCTCCTTGATGAGCTCGATGACCGGCACGTCGCGATAATAGGATTTGCCGAAATCGAAGCGCAGATAATTCTTGAGCATCAAGAGGAAGCGTTCGCCGGGCGGCTTGTCGAAGCCGAATTGTTTGTTGAGTTCGGCGATGAACTTCGGATCGAGGCCTTCCGCGCCGCGGTACTTGGAGGAGAACTCGGCGCCGCCGCTCATGCGCGACTCCGCCGCGCCGCTGAAATTTGCGGTCGCATTGGTGTTCAATCCCTGCAACTGTGCGAGGATCCGTTCGACCGGACCGCCCGGCGCGAACTGCACGATGACGAAGGAGATGAGCAGAATCCCGAAGATCGTCGGGATCATCAAGAAAATGCGGCGCGCGATGTAGGCAGCCATCTCACTGGCTCGGAAGATTGACGCGGGCGGCTTTTTGCGTGTCGTACCACCAGGTCGAGGGCACGCCGATATCGTATTTGGCGCTGCGCGCCGGGCGCGCGAAAAGATCCCAATAGGCGACGAGGTGGTTGGGCTTATTCCACATCGGCACCCAATAATGCCCGGCGCGCAGGATGCGGTCGATGCAGCGGCAGATGAAAGTGAGCTTGGCGCGCGTATCGACGACGAGCGCATCGGCGATCAACGCGTCGACCACCGGATCGGCGATGCCCGAGACATTGAGCGATCCCGGCAGATTGGCCGCCTCCGAGCCGAAATATTCGCGCATCGCCTCCCCCGGCGTAAGGCCAAGTCCAAAGCGTTCGGTCACCACGTCGTAATCGAAATTGTCGGTGCGCTCCTTGTACTGCGAGGGATCGACGAGCCGGAAACGCGCCGCGATGCCGAGCAGGTTCAGATTGCGGATATAGGCCGCGGTATGCGGCTCCAATCCGTTGTCGAAATCGAGAAACTCGATCTCGAAAGGTTTGCCGTCCGGCAGAAGCAGGCTCGAGCCCTGGCGCTTGCATCCCGCCGACACAAGCAAATCGTTGGCGTGGCGCAGCAACGTGCGGTCCTCGCCGGAGCCGTCGGAGACCGGCGGCACGTAGACCGTATCGAACACGGCGGCCGGCAATTGCTTGCGGAACGGTTCGAGGATTTGCAGCTCTTCGGGCGAAGGCTTGCCTGCCGCTTCCATCGGCGAATTCTGGAAATAGGAGACGGTGCGCCGATAGAGGCCGTACATGATGAACTTGTTGGTCCATTCGAAATCGAAGGCGTAGCCGAGCGCCTCGCGGATGCGCACGTCCTTGAACTTGTCGCGCCGGATGTTGAGGAACCAGGCTTGCGTTCCGAGCGGCAATTGGTCGGGCAAACTGTCGCGTTTCACCCTTCCGTCCTTTACGGCGGGAAAGTCGTAGCCCGTCGCCCAGATCGCCGAAGTGAATTCTTCCCGGAACGTATAGACCGCGGCCTTGAAGGCTTCGAAGGCCACTTTGCGGTCGCCGAAATATTCGAAGCGAAGCGTATCGAAATTGTTCTGGCCGACGTTGACGGGCAAATCCTTGCCCCAGTAATCGGCGACGCGATCGAACGCGATGAAATGTCCCTGGTCGAGATTGCCGACCTTATAGGGACCCGAGCCAAGCGGCGATGCGAGAGTCGTCTGGTTGAACGGCTGCTTGGCGTAATAGGCCGCCGAAAAAATCGGCTGGCCTGCCACGGCCAGCGCCGCTTCGCGCATGTGGCCGGGCTTCAAATGCACAGCGAGGACGTCGTCGGCCTCCGCCTCGGCGCTGACGAAATCGCGCAGCGATTGGCGGATGACCGGATGGCCTTGCGTCTTCAGGATACCGAGCGAGAATGCGACGTCGCGGGCGGTAAGCGGCGTGCCGTCGTGGAAACGCGCTTCCTTGCGCAGGAAAAAGCGGTAGAGATTCTTGTCCGCCGAAATCCATACTTTGGCGGCGACGAGTCCGTAGAGCGAGTCGGGCTCGTCGGAATTGGCGACCATCAGCGAGTCGAAGATCAGCCCCATGCCGGCGGCGCCATCGCCCTTCAGGATGAAGACGTTCAGCGTGTCGAAGGTCGTCGGATTGGAATTCGGCCCTCCCCCCGCCGGCTGCAGCAACATCTGTCCGCCTTTCGGCGCCCGCGGATCGACGTAGCCGAAATGCGCAAAATCGGCGGGCAACGCCAGATCGCCGAACGTCGAGATCCCGTGCGTCTCCGTGCCGCCGCCGGCCGGCACCGTTTGCGCCGATGCGCGCCAAGTTGGAAACGAGGCGACGAGAAGGCCGGAGCCAAGGCGAAGGACCGAACGGCGCGAGAATTGCGGGCGGGTCGGTAAGCTCAAAATTCGCCTCTCTCTCTTTGCAGACGCAGTGGCAGCGAATTATGTCGCTTTTTGCCGCGCATCGGCAAGATCGGGGCGCGCCTTCGAGATTAAGGATCGGAAATGTGCGGCGCCTATTTCACCGCCGGCAGAGGTACCGGATTGTCCGACAGCGTGCGCAGATAAGCGATGATATCGGCCCGTTTCTGCGGATCGGGTTCGCCCGCGAACGTCATCTTGGTTCCGGGAATGTAGCTCTGCGGATCCTTGATGAATTTGAAGATCTCGTCAAACGTCCAGGTTCCGCCCTTGGCCTTCATTGCCGCGGAATAGTCGAAACCGGGAACCGAAGCGCGCGGCCGGCCGACGACGCCGTAGAGCGGCGGCCCAATCTTCACGCCGGCGCCTTTTTCGAAGTTGTGGCAGGTTTGGCAGGGCTTGGTGTCGTCCTCGCCCTTCTTGCGATCGGCTTTGGCGAGCAGCTGCGGCAAAGGCAATTCCGGAGCGGGCTTGCCTTGGGCGGAGGCGGCTTCTTCCTGGGCGGCCGGCAGATTATAGCCCGGTTTGGCGGGTTTGCTCGCGAAGATCGCATCCGAGATCAGCGCGACGCATTGGATGAACAGTAGACAGCCGAGGATCGCACCGGCGATCTTATTGAGCTCGTAGTTCATCGCCCCGGGAACTCCCGCCCTAGCCTTGCGCTTTCGGCCGAACGCATTGGCGCATGCGAAATGCGGCGATGATTAGGCGCTTTGCAGCGCGCTTGGCAACACGTATAAGCGCGGCCAACTTGCTACCTTTTGCCGCCACGCGCCTTTCCGAGGCCAAGATGACGAAAATCGCCTACCAGGGCGAGCCGGGCGCCAACTCTCACATCGCCTGTCGCAACGTCTATCCGAAGGACGAGCCCTTGGCTCTGCCGAGCTTCGAAGACGTGCTCGCCGCGGTCTGCGACGGGCAGGCGGAAGTTGCGATGATCCCGATCGAGAATTCGCTCGCCGGCCGCGTCGCCGACATCCATCATTTGCTGCCGACGGCGGGTCTCTACATCGTCGGCGAATATTTCCTGCCGATCCATTTCCAGTTGCTCGGCGTCCAAGGAACGCGGCTCGAGGAGGTGCGCTCGGTCTATAGCCACGTGCATGCACTCGGCCAATGCCGCAAGATCATCCGACGGCTCGGGCTGATCCCGCATATCACCGGCGATACGGCGGGCTCGGCGCGCGAAATCGCCGAGTGGAAAGACCGAACCAAAGCGGCGCTCGCTCCCGCCCTCGCCGCCGAGATCTATGGGCTCGACGTTCTCGCCGCCGATGTCGAAGACGAAAAGCACAATACGACGCGCTTCGTCATTCTCTCGCGCCAGCCGCAATGGCCGGACCTCGGCAAAGGAGCGGCAGTGACGACCTTCGTTTTCCGCGTGCGCAACGTACCGGCGGCGCTTTACAAGGCGCTTGGCGGTTTCGCCAGCAACGGCGTCAACATGACGAAGCTCGAGAGCTACATGGTGGAAGGCGAATTTACCGCGACTCAATTCCTGGCCGACGTGGAAGCCCATCCGGAGGAGCCGGCGCTCGCGCGCGCCTTTGAAGAGCTCACGTTTTTCTGCAAGGAATTCAATATCCTCGGCGTCTATCCACCGCACGAGTTTCGAATTGCAAGCGCCGCCGCCCGGCGTCCGCAGTGAGGCGCGGCGGCACACGCGGGGCGCATTCGCGAAGGGATGGCGCAAAGCGGGATTCCGGCCGCATTGCTGCCATCAGCAGAATTTAACCATTGCGCCCGATCGCAGCAATGCAATGCATATCGTGAAGGTCTCATAAAGGTTGACGAAGCATTCGCTTAACCAACGACGGATAGGACTGACCGAAGCGGTCAGTAAAGGAGTTTGCTCATGAGCTTTCACAAGCGCGCGGGAGGATTGAAGCTCGCCATCCTAGGTTTTGTCCTGGCGATCGCCGCCTGCGCCCAAAACCCGGCTCCCAACGCGGGCGCTCCCATCCCGGGCAGCTTCCAGGATTTCGCCGTCAACGTCGGAGACCGCGTGTTCTTCGATACCGATTCGACCGAGTTGACGGCAACCTCGCAGGCGACGCTCGACAAACAAGCCGCCTGGCTGACGCGATACTCGCAGTATAATTTCACCGTCGAAGGCCACGCCGACGAGCGCGGCACGCGCGAATATAACTTCGCACTCGGCGCACGGCGCGCCGAGACGGTGAAGGATTATCTGGTGGCGCGCGGCATCAACGTCGCCCGCATCCACACGATCAGCTACGGCAAGGAACGCCCCGTCGCGACCTGCAACGACATCTCCTGCTGGTCGCAAAACCGCCGCGCCGTCACCGTGCTCGGCGGCAACCCGTCGTAACGATCTCGCGCTTCGCTGGTGAAAAGGAAAGGCCCGCTTTTGGCGGGCCTTTTTGTGTTTGGGCGTCAGACCTGCGGCTGCGGCTTGGGGCAGCTCACCGGCGAAAATTCGTGTCGGCAACGCCACAGGGCCTGGTATATTGCGGTATATTTGCAAATTGTAATTGTAACGGGAGGCGCCGGTCGCTAATTTGATACCTCATTGCTTGCGAGCTAGCGGGGGCAAATGGCTAGCCTGCGGTTGGTCGCACGTTTCGCGGCGATCGCTTTAGCACTCGTGGCTTTGGGATCCGCTGCTCGAGCGGCCGACTTTCCATTGCTCAAGGGGCCGCCCGTCTATGCGCCGCCCGTCTTCACCTGGACAGGCTTCTATGTCGGTGTGAACGCCGGCGTTTCGGCCGGCGGCTGGTCGCGGGCTCAGGAAATCGATCCTCTTGCTTTAATATCGATTCCGCGTTGGGAGAGCGCCCAAGCCGCCGGATTTTCGGGCGGCGGCCAGATCGGCTATAATTACCAATTCGCCAATCGGATCGTTGCCGGCGTCGAAGCCGATCTCCAAGGCACGACGCTGCGCGGCACGTACGAAAATTACAATGAATGCGATTTCCTCGGCTGTTCCCATGGCCAGGATGAACAAAAAGTCGATTGGTGGGGGACGGTACGCGGCCGGCTTGGCTATGCTTTTGGCAATCTCCTCCCCTACGCGACCGCCGGTTTCGCTTATGGCGAAGTGACCAACGGCTGCGATTATAGCACGATCGCTGTTCCGACTTGCTACGCGGGCAATCCCTATTCCTGGTC
>JASHUD010000182.1 GCA_030040215.1 Methylovirgula sp. | reverse complement strand
AAAGCGACCCTGGAGGAAGTTACCGAAGCCGACTTGATCCTTCACGTGCGCGACATCGCCCATCCCGACAGCGAGGCGCAACGCGACGATGTCGAGCGGGTTCTTGCCGAGCTCGGCGTCAAGGAGCGTCCGGACCGCGTCCTCGAAATCTGGAATAAGATCGATCTTGTCGAAGCGGAAAAGATGCTGGCGCTGCGCAACGCCGCGCGGCGGCAGCCGGAAAAGACGCGGCCGATCGCGATTTCGGCGCTGACCGGGCAGGGGATCGACGAACTCGTCGTGCGGCTGGAGACGCGCCTTGCGGCCGATCGCGTCGTTCTCGACCTGCACGTCGATCCGGATGACGGACGCGGCCGCAATTGGCTCTACGAACATACCGAAGTCTTACGCCGCAGCGAGACGGCCGACGGGGGTCTGGAGGTTACCGTCAGCGCCGCGCCGGCGCTCGTCGAAAAGGTGCGGCAGAGATTTGCCGAAGCGAACTCGGCCCGCGCAAAGCGCCGCCGCTAAATCTCCTCTTCTTGCTTGCGGGGCGAAGGCTTACCGCTCTTGCTGTTTGGCCTCATCCCAAAGCAGGTCCATCTCGGGAAGACTGGTCTCTTCGAGTTTTGCGCCGCGCTGCGCGACCTCCCGTTCGATATAGGAGAATCGCCGCTCGAATTTCTGATTGGCTTGGCGGACCGCCGCTTCCGGGTCGGTGCCGAGGTGCCTGGCGAGGTTGGCGGCGGCGAAGAGAAGATCGCCGATTTCCTCTTTCGCCGCGGCGCCGTCCTTAGCCTCCAGCGCCGCTTCGATCTCGTCTGTTTCCTCGCGGATCTTGGCGAGCACGAGCCGCACGTCGTCCCAATCGAAACCGATGCTGCCGGCCTTGTTCTGCAGCTTCGTGGCGCGCGTCAGGCCGGGCAGGGCGACGGGAACGTCGGAAAGCAGCCCCTTTGCATCGCGTCCGGCACGCTCTTGCTCTTTGATCTTGGCCCACAGCGCTTTCACCTCTTTCGCGGAAAGGCCGCGCATTTCTCCGAACACATGCGGGTGGCGGCGGATCAGTTTGTCGGCGATCGTTTTCACGACATCGCCGAAGTCAAAGGCCCCTTGCTCTTCGGCCATGCGCGCATGGAAAACGACCTGCAGGAGGAGGTCGCCAAGTTCTTCCTTGAGACCGTTCAGGTCGCCGCGTGCGATCGCATCGGCCACTTCATAGGCCTCCTCGATCGTGTATGGCGCAATCGTCGCGAAATTCTGCTCGAGGTCCCACGGACAACCGGTGCGCGGCGTGCGCAGCGCCGCCATGATTTCGAGAAGCTTGGGAATGTCGCGGGAGTTTTCCATGCGATCCGCGCTGCCGGGCGAACCCGGAAACGGCGCGGGCTCTATGCCCCCGCCGTGTCGCTCGATGGGCGCGCCACTCAGGCGAGGGCGATCGAAAGCGCTTCGCGGCCTTTCGGCGTATCGACGACGCGCATGGTCACCGGCTGGCCTTCGGCGAGGTGCTGCAGGCCGGAAGCACCGAGGATCGAGATATGCACGAAGACGTCTTTGCCGCCGTCGTTCGACTGGACAAATCCGAACCCCTTGTTGTCGTCGAACCATTTGACGGTTCCGCTGATTTGCACGGCGGTCGAAGGATCGGGATGGCGACGGGGCGGGCGCGCCTCGTTGTAGCGCGGCGGCACGCGCTCGGCGGCGCCGGCGGTATCGACTTCGAGTACGCGCGTCACCTGCGTACCCTTGGCGCCGGTCCCGACATAGACCTTCAATTTGGCGCCCGGCGGAACGGTCTCGAAACCCGCCGCCTGCAGCGCGCCGATGTGGAGAAAGGCGTCGCCGGCGCCGTTACTCAATTCGACGAAGCCGAAGCCCTTGTCGCTCTTGAACCATTTGACGATGGCATCGACCGGATTACCAGAAGGAGGCGGGGCCATTTCGGGACCTCCAAAACTGCCGCCGAACGCGGGTCGTCGGTTCTGACGCGGCGGCGCGTCATAGGCCACGGGGGCATCATCGTCGAAGCCGCGCTTCTTCGGACCCCGGAATTCCTTACCTTTGCTCATGTTCTGCCTATATCGTGTCCCACCCAATCCCGGACGCGCAGCATCCCCGGCGGAGCGGCTGAGCGGTCGCCCAAGTGCCAGACGCGCGTCCACGCGGGTACTCGGAAGCGCCCGTTGCCATATCCGCGCAATGGTATTGTCCAGGAATGCCGACAGTCCCGCCTTTAGATTATTAATAGCAGAACTGCCAGTCCTTTGGCTACCGCTTTTGCGCGGTCCGCGCGGCGCCGCTCGAACCGCTTCAAGCGCCCGACGGGCGCAGGAGGGCGCGCCAAGCTTGCGTCAAAGCGACGATCTCCGCAACGATGATTCGCATAATCAATATTATGGAACATCCAGTTATGGTGGTTCCGCAGCCTTATCCGGCCAGAACGATCTGCATTCCGTCGTAGGCCGGTTCGATATGAGCCGGCAGCTCGGCTTTCAGCCGATCAAAATCCAGGTCCGTATGGAGATTGGTGAGGATCGCGCGCTTCGGCCGAAGCGCCACGATCCGTTCGAGCGTTTCCTCCAGCGACAGATGGCTCGGATGCGGCGCGTAGCGCAAGGCGTCGACGATCCAAAGGTCGAGCGCTTCGAGGCATTTTTGGCTTTCCGGCGGGATCGCGTTGAGATCCGGCGTATAGGCGACGTCCGCAAAGCGAAATCCCAGCGCATCGATTTCGCCGTGTTCGAGCCGGAACGGCAGAAAATCGATGCCGCCGCCGGGTCCCTCGATACGGCATGTCGTGCCGGAAACGAGCCGCTTCTCGGTAAGAAGCGCCGGATAATAGCTGCCTTCCGGCGTCTCGAAAATGTAGCCAAAATGGCGGCGCACCACCGTTGCCGTGGCCTCGTCCATGTAGAGATCGATGCGCTGTTTGGCCAAGAGGACGAGCGGGCGCACTTCGTCGATGCCGTGCGTGTGATCGGCGTGCGAATGGGTCAGCAGGATCGCATCGAGCCGTTTGACGCCGCAATCGAGCAATTGGGCGCGCAGGTCCGGCGACATATCGATGAGGACCTGCGTTTTCGCGCCGTCCGCGGCTTCGCGTTCGACGAGGATCGAGCAGCGCCGCCGCCGGTTTTTGGGGTTTTTTGGATCGCAAGCCCCCCAGCCTTGGCCGACGCGCGGCACGCCGCCTGACGAACCGGAGCCGAGAATGGTGATGACGAGGCTCATTGCGCCGCCGCCGAGCGCGGCACCGACATTTTCGAGAAAAGCCGCAGCGTGTTGGCGCTGGTCGTCGCGGCGAGCGCCGCTGCCGAGAGGCCTCTGACTTCGGCAAGAACTTTCGCCGTTTCGGCGACGTAAGCCGGCTCGTTGCGCTTGCCGCGATACGGCACCGGCGCCAGGAACGGCGCGTCGGTCTCGACCAGCAGACGGTCGATTGGCACGTCGCGGGCAATCGCCCGCAGCTCGTCGGATTTCTTGAACGTCAAGACGCCGGAGAACGAAACGTAGAAGCCGAGCGCCAAGCCAACCTCGGCGAGCCGGCGCGAGGAGGTGAAACAATGCAATACGGCGCTAAATGCGCCCCGCCCCATTTCCTCTTCGAGAATCGCGGCAATGTCGGCGTCCGCTTGCCGCGCGTGAATGACGAGCGGCAAGCCGCTTTGCCGCGCGGCGGCGATATGGGTGCGGAACACCGCCGCCGCAATCTCGCGCGGCGCGGAATCGTAGTGATAATCGAGGCCCGCTTCGCCGATGCCGACGCATTTCGGATGCCGCGCCAACGCGACAAGCTCGGCGGCGTCGACTTGCTCCGCGGCGGCATTGTGCGGATGCGTGCCGACCGTGCAGAACACATCGTCATGCGCCTCGGCGAGGCCGCGGATCTTGCCGAACTCTTTCACCCAGGTCGAAATCGTGATCATCCGCTCTAGTCCCGCGCCACGCGCCCGCGCGAGCACCGCTTCGCGGTCGGCGACGAAATCCTCGAAATCCAGATGACAATGCGAATCGATCAGCATGGCGCTCTCAGCCCGCCGCTTGCGCTTCGACGTAACGCGGAAAGATCGGAGCCGGCGGCGGCAGCGGCCGGCGCGGTGCGCTCTTCCGCCCAAGATGTTCGAAGCTTCGATGTTCCGGCGCGATGCTTAAAAGATCGAGCAATTTCGTCATCGCGCCAGGCATGAACGGCTGCGAAAGGATTGCGATCTTGCGCAAAACTTCCGCCGTCACGTAGAGGATCGTCGCCATGCGCTCCGGATCGGTCTTGCGTTTGACCCACGGCTGCTCCGTCGCAAAATAGCGGTTGGCTTCGCCGACGACCCGCCAGATGTCGGCGAGAACGACGTGCAAGGCAAAATTCTGCATGGCAAATTGCGCTTTGCCGAGAAGCCGGTTCGCCTCGTCGAGAATTACAATGTCGGCCGGCATGAATTGCGCGGGGTCCGGCATCTTGCCTTCGCAATTCGTCGCGATCATCGACAGCGAGCGCTGCGCCAGATTGCCGAGGTCGTTGGCGAGGTCGGCGTTGATCCGCGTTACGATCGATTCGTGCGAATAATTGCCGTCCTGCCCGAACGGCACTTCGCGCAACAGAAAATAGCGCAGCGGATCGAGACCGTAATGGTCGACGAGCGCGAACGGATCGATCACGTTGCCGACCGACTTCGACATTTTCTCGCCGCGGTTGAACAGAAATCCGTGCACGACGATCTGTTTCGGCAATGCTACGCCTGCCGAGAGCAGAAAGGCCGGCCAATAGATCGCGTGAAAGCGCGTAATGTCCTTGCCGATCACATGCGCATCGGCCGGCCAGAAATGTGCCCGCGGACTGTGCGGATCGGGAAAGCCGGTCGCCGTGAGATAGTTCGTCAGCGCGTCGACCCAGACGTACATGACGTGTTTCGGATCATCCGGAACCGGAATGCCCCAATTGAACGTCGAGCGGCTGATCGACAGATCGGTGAGGCCGCGCTCGACGAAAGCGACGATTTCGTTGCGATACGACTCCGGCACGATGAATTCGGGATGGGCGCGATAATGGGCAAGCAGTCGCTCCCGGTAAGCCGAAAGCCTGAAGTAATAGCTTTCCTCCTCGACCCATTCGACCGGCGCGCCGCTCGGCGCAAGGTATTTGCCGTTCGGCTCTTTGCTGAGCTCCTCTTCGTCGAAGAAAGCTTCGTCGCGCACCGAATACCAGCCGGGATATTTGGAGAGAAAGATGTCGCCGGCCTGCGCCATGCGCCGCCAGATCTCCTGCGCGGCGACGCGATGCGCCGGGCTCGTCGTGCGCACCACCACGTCGGCCTTGGCGTTGAGCGCCTGCCCCATCGCCTCGAATTGCGCCGCGGTGCGGTCGGCAAGTTGCAGCGGCGTAATGGCTTCGCGCGCCGCGGTCTGCTGCATCTTCTGGCCGTGCTCGTCCATGCCGGTCACGAAGAACACGTCATAGCCGTCGAGGCGCTTGAAACGGGCGATCGCGTCGGTTGCGATCCGCTCGTAGGCATGGCCGATATGCGGCGCCCCGTTGGCGTAGGGAATTGCCGTGGTGACGTAGAATTTCGGTCGGCCGGCCATGATCGGACTCTCGTGATCCGCAAGACCTAAATGCGCCTTCGCGAAAGGATCATGCAGAGGCGGCACCCGCGAGATCGGCGAAGATGGACAGGATCAAGGGCCGTTTGTCGAGGTTCAGGACCTCGGCTTCGCGCGCTGCTTCCGCGGCCTTTTCCCACACCTCCGCCAGGGGTGCAAGGCGCCCTGCCCCGCGCCCCGCTTCGCTGTGCAGCCTGGCGTCGATCCAAGCGACGATTGAAACCATCAGCCGCTCGAATGCCGCCTCGTTGTCGCGGCCTGCAACTTGATCGGCAAGCGCGTGGACGGCGCGCCAATCGACGTCGGGCAGATTTTCGAGCAGCCGGGTGACGAGCCGGTCGAGTTCGAGGCCGCCGTCGGCAAGCAGGCGCAGGGCGGCCGCGACCGAGCCTTGCGCCCGTTCGGCGGCGGCGCGACACGCCGCGGCGTCCGCTTCGCCGAGCCGTTCGAGCACGGCGAAGACTTCGTCGCTCGACAATGGCCGCAGCAACAACGCTTGGCAGCGCGAGCGCAAGGTCGGCAGAACCAGCGCGGGCCGATGCGCGACGATCAGGAACAACGAGCGCGGCGGCGGCTCCTCGACGAGCTTCAACAGTGCGTTGGCGGCCGCGCGGTTCAGCTCGTCGGCGCAATCGACGATGCAGACGCGATAGCCCTGGCTCGCGCGCTGAAACATCTGCGTCGCCTGGCGCACGTCATCGACGCGGATTTCGCTGAAATGGCGCCGCGTCTTGTCGTTCCACTCGCGCCGCAGCAGAAAGAGACCCGGCTGCGATAGCGCCGCGATCTGCCGTGCCGCCGGATGGTTCGGATCGACGTGAAGATCGCGCGCTCTGCGCGCCGCGACGGGATCGGGATTGGCGAGCACGAACCGCGCCAGCCGCCAGGCGAGCGTCGCTTTGCCGATTCCCCGTTCTCCGCCGATCAGCAACGCGTGCGGCAGGCGGTTCGCCGTATAGGCGTCGAGCAGCGCGCGTTCAGCCTCGGCATGGCCGACAAGATCGAACGTCTCGCGCGGATGCGGGAGCTCTTCGAACCGGTCCGCCTCCGG
>JASHUD010000181.1 GCA_030040215.1 Methylovirgula sp. | reverse complement strand
CCGACGCGCGTCGAGCCGGCCGACCGGTAATCAGCCGCTGAAGACCATGCGGACCGTAAACCCATCCGCGTTGACGAACTCAAGCCGGCCGCCTATCTGCTTTGGTTCTTGTTCGACGAGGCGCGCGACCTCGGCATGGTGAAGCGCGGCAAGTTCAATCTGGCGCTGCGCCAGACGCATCTCGCCGATACGCTCGGCCTCTCTTTGGTGCATACCAACAAGACGCTGCGGAGATTGCGCAAAACGCGGCTCATCGAGTTCGACGAACGCTGCCTCAAGATCCTCGACGAAGAAGAACTGAAGACGCTGAGCCGCGCCGAACCCGTCCCGCCAGCCCGCCGTTGATCTAGCCTTAGGAGACGAGCACGCCTCCGCGGAGCGGTTTTTCCACGCCGGTCGTCGTCGGAAACGTGATCGGCAGATCCTTCAGCCGGCGCACCGCGAGATAGGCAAAAGCCTGTGCTTCCATTGCATCGGTCGACCAGCCGATTGCTTCGGCGAGGATCAGCCCGCACGGCATCTGCTGCATCAGATCCCAGCGCAAGGTGAGGTTATGGGCGCCGCCGCCGCACAGGATGGCGAGGACGGGCGTGCCAGGCAAATGCGCGAGGCCTGCGACGATGCTCCGCGCGGTGAACGCCGTCAACGTGGCGGCCGCATCGGCAAGCGAAAGGGAATCGACCGGCGCGCTCGAAAAGAGATTTCGGTCGATCGATTTCGGCGGCGGCAGGTCGAAATAGGGATGTGCGAGGAGCGCGGCAAGCGCCGCCACGTCGACCTTGCCGGCAGCCGCGGTGCCGCCGCCCTCGTCCATGCTCACGCCGGCGCGCCGCTGCATCAAATCGTCGATGAGCGCGTTGCCGGGGCCCGTGTCGAAGGCGATCGGATCGGCGTCGGCAAGGAAGGTGAGATTGGCGACGCCGCCGATGTTGAGAATGACGAGCGGCCCGGCGAGCCCCGCGGCTTTGGCCAGCGCCTGATGATAGATCGGCACCAATGGCGCGCCCTGGCCGCCGGCCGCGACATCGGCGGCGCGAAAATCATAGACCACGGGCAAACCGAGCCGGCGCGCGAGCGCCGCGCCGTCGCCGATCTGAACCGTAAACCGTTGCGCGGGCCGATGGATCACCGTTTGGCCGTGAAATCCAACGATCTCCGGTTTCGGCACATGTTCGAGCGCAAGAAAGCGTTCGACCGCCTCGGCATGGCGCACCGTCAGCATCGTCTCGGCCGCGCCGAGCACGGCGGGGCGCGCGGCGCGATCGCTTGGATCGAGGTGACTTGCCTCGATCAGCGCGCCGCGTAGGAGAGCCCGATCTTCGGCGCCATAGGGAAAGGAGCGGGCCGGCCCCGCCGCCACCTGCCCTATCCCGTCGGTCTCCAGATAAGCAACGTCGATGCCGTCCATCGACGTGCCGCTCATCAGGCCGAGCGCGCGTAGCAGAGACATTTGCCGTTCCCTCGCGCCCGACTATACATGCGGCGGCGATTCGGGGCGCGGCGATTTGCGGCTTTGCGAAGGCTGAGGATTCGGTCTTGACGCTGGGTGGCGTGCGGCTAGGTTCGCGCTCGCCAGAGGATCCCTTGCCCGAAACAATTCGCCCGAAGTCCGATTTTCTCACCGTGCTCGCCGAGCGCGGCTTTCTCCATCAATGTTCGGATCTTGCCGGCCTCGACTCAAAAGCGCAAAGCGGCGATCTCGTCGGCTATATCGGATTTGATTGCACCGCGCCTTCCCTGCACGTCGGTTCGCTCATTCAGATCATGATGCTGCGCTGGCTGCAGAAGACCGGCGGCAAGCCCGTCGCTTTGCTCGGCGGCGGCACGACGCGGGTCGGCGATCCTTCCGGCAAAGACGAGAGCCGCAAGCTTCTTTCCGAAGAGACGATCGCCGCCAACAAGGCGGGGATCCAGCGGACGTTCGCTAAGTTCCTGCGCTTCGGCGCGGGCAAGACCGACGCGATCATGCCCGACAATTCCGAATGGCTCTTGGGCCTCCGCTACATCGATTTCCTGCGCGAGGTCGGCCGGCATTTTTCGGTCAACCGCATGCTGACGATGGATTCCGTCAAACTGCGGCTCGATCGCGATCAGGAACTCTCGTTCCTCGAATTCAACTACATGTGTTTGCAAGCCTACGATTTCGTCGAGCTTCACAAGCGTTACGGCGTCGGCCTACAGATGGGCGGCTCCGACCAATGGGGAAATATCGTCACCGGCATCGATCTCGGCCGACGCATGGGAACGGCGCAGCTCTATGGGCTCACTTCGCCGCTTCTGGCGACCGCTTCGGGCGCCAAGATGGGCAAGACCGCGCAAGGCGCCGTGTGGCTCGATGCCGACATGCTCTCCAGCTACGACTATTGGCAATATTGGCGCAACGTCGAGGATGCCGACGTCGGGCGGTTCCTGAAACTGTTCACGGAACTGCCGCTCGCCGAGATCGCCCGGCTCGAAGCGTTGCGCAGTTCCGAAATCAACGAGGCGAAGAAAACCCTGGCGACCGAAGCGACCGCGCTGCTGCACGGTCGCGCCGCCGCGCAACAGGCGGCGGAAACCGCGCGGCGCACCTTCGAGGAAGGCGCGCTTGCCGAGACGTTGCCGAGCGTAAACGTTCCGCGCCGCGAGCTGGCAGCGGGGATCGGCGCGCTTGCGGCGTTCGTACGGGCCGGGCTCGTCGGCTCGACCGGCGAGGCGCGCCGGCAGATCAAGGGCGGCGGACTCAAGGTGAATGACGCAACGCTCGACGACGAACGCGCCACGTTGACCGAAGCGAACCTCGTCGAGGGGTTCATCAAGCTCTCGCTCGGCAAGAAACGGCACGTCCTGTTGAAGCCGGAGGGATAAGTCTTTCCCACTCGCCGAGCGTGAAGCCTGGGCGTCGCCTTGGGAACCCGCCGAGCGCGCTGGTGTTTGCTGCGCAGCGTGCGAGACTTAAGGAATGGAGCTTATTCTCTCCTGCATCTGGGCGGCCGTCGTGGGCGCCTTGATCGTTCGCGCCGCCGGGCAGCGCCACCTGCTTCCTTTGGTCGAACCCGTTTCCGCGCCCCAGAGCGCTCCAAGCGTCACCGTGATCGTTCCGGCACGCGACGAGGAAGACAATATCGCGCGCTGCCTCCATAGCCTCGCCACCCAGGACTACCCTCCTGCGCGATTGCGCATTCTGGCCGTCGACGATCATTCCGCCGATTCGACGCTGGCGATCGGCGCTTCGATCGCCGAACGAAATCCGCGGGTCTGCGTGCTCAGGAGCCCGCCGCTTCCGGCGCATTGGATCGGCAAGTCGCATGCCTGCTGGATCGGCGCGCGCGCGGCGCCGCCGGACAGCGAGTGGCTGTGTTTTCTCGATGCCGATATGCGCGCCGAGCCCGGGCTTCTGGCGAGCGCCGTCGCATGCGCGAATCGCGAAAACCTCGACCTGCTGTCGCTCGCGCCGCGCCACGAACTCAAGAGTTTCGCCGAACGGCTGGTTCTTCCCTGCGGTCTCTACTTCCTAAGCTTCTGCCAGGATCTGAAACGCCTGCAAGCGGAAGACTGCGCCGACGCCACGGTGACGGGCCAGTTCATGCTGGTGCGCCGGTCGGCCTATGAGCGGGTCGGCGGGCACGCGGCGATCGCCGCCGCGATCTGCGAGGATGTGGCTTTGGCGCGCCTTTTGAAACGCAGTGGCCGCGTGCTCCTCGGCGACGGCAGCCTCCTTCTTACGACACGCATGTACGCGGGTTGGAAGAGCCTTTGGCCTGGGCTCGCGAAGAACCTCGTGGAAATGCTGGGAGGACCGCGCGCGACGCTCAACGCCGCGCTGCTCGCCGTCGCGCTCGCCTGGGCGGCCTGGCTCCTACCGCTCGCCGATGCGCTCGGCTGCGCGCGGCGCGTTCCGGGAAGCTGCATCGCCTTGGTACCGGCGCTTTTGGGATCGGGCGCGGCGTTGGGATTGCACGTCGGCGGCGCCATCTATTTCCGCATTCCCGTTTGGTATGCGCTTTTATTTCCGCTCGGCTATACGGCCGGCGCGGCCATGGCAATCGACAGCATACGCCGCCGTTTGCGCCGCAAGGTCGTCTGGAAAGGCCGTACCTATCCATGAGCGCGCGTCCGATCGAACGTCGCGACGGAGAGCCCGGCGGGGACGCGAAGCGCGTGGAAGCGGCGTCAAATCGCACCACGCTCTATGTCGCGCTGGCCGTCGCCGCGGTGATTGCGCACGAACTCCAATGGGTTCTGCTGCCCTTCGTAATATCCGGACTCGTCGCCTATATCTGCACGCCGCTCATCGATTGGCTGACGGCGCGTTCCGGGGCGCCCCGTTTCGTTGCGGCAATCGCTTGTTTTCTGGCGCTTTTCATCGCCGCCGCGATTTTCGCGGCATTTGGCATTCCGTCGCTCGTCCGGGAGTTGGCGCATCTTACGACCGACCTTCAAGGCACGTTGGAGCGCCTCGCCAAAGCGGCAATCGGGGGGCGCACGGTGGCGTTCTTCGGCCAACCGCTGAATGCCCAGCAATTGGCGACGGCGGGTGCGGCCGATATTCGTCAATGGATCGGGCAAACTAGCCGGATTGCGACACTCGGGTCGATGGCGTTTGCCGCGGCCTTCGGTGCCATTCTCCTCTTTGTCCTGCTCTTCTATTTTTTGATTAGCGGCCCGAGCCTGGCGCGTGGCGCGCTCTGGCTTTTTCCATCCGCAGACCGTCCGTTCGCGCGCGCCGTCTGGCGGCGGCTCGATCCGGTTCTCAAGCGCTATTTCATCGGCGTTATCCTGATCCTCGTTTATGCGACGGTCGCCGCCTATATCGGTCTCGGCCTCGTATTGGGAATCAAACACGCCGCGTTCCTGGCTTTCTTGACCGGCATATTGGAAATTATTCCGGTGATTGGGCCTGGCGCATCCGCGGCGATCGGCGGCCTCGCCGCCGTCCATTATGCGAAAGGTATTGGTCTGATCCTCGGCTATGCGATCTATGCCGTCGCCCTGCGCATCTCGATCGATCAGATTCTGGGGCCGGTGGCGCTCGGAACCGCGGCGCGATTGCACCCGGTCTTGATCATTTTCTGTTTTCTCGCCGGCGGAGTCCTGTTCGGCCTGCCGGGAATTCTTTTGGCGGTTCCTGTGGCGCTCACGGTTCGAACCGCGCTGGCGGTGTCGCGCGGAGAGATAGCTTGAGCTTGGAAATTGCAAAATGGCTGCACGTCGTTCCAAAAGAGCGGCGCGATGCAACTTTCCTTCTTCCATGCGTATTCCTCATGTCTCGAAGAAATCTCCCGCCGGGGAAACAAGCGTGCGCGCTGCGCAGATCACCGAGACAGAGCGGCTCGGCCGCAGCCATCCTTGGCTCGGCGCTCTGCTCGCGCCGCTCGATCGATATTTGCGGCGCCGCCAAGGAGTGCGGGAATTTTCCCGCTCCCCGACCTGCATTCTGAGAATTCAGCTCGTTTCGAGCGACGCCGACATCGGCCTGGCCGATGGGACGCGGCTGCGGCGCGGCGAACGGTTCCTCGATCTGCACCTCTGGAACGAGCACGTTCCAGAGATACCGAAGCACGGCGCAACTCTCGGATGGGCGCGGCAGATGAATCGCTGCTTTGCGGAATCGCTGCGCGAACTCGCCGCCTATCTTGGCACGAGACCCGAGTTCGACGACGTGCGGATGATCCGCGCCAAGATGAGTTTTGGTCCGGCGGCGCGCAGCGACCAGATCGCGCGTATCGTCGCGCATTACGGATTTGAACGGGTTGCGGCGCCGCAACCGCGCGCGCCCATCGAACGGATGCGCCGCCTGGGCGAAAATATCCTCGTCTCGCTTCTCGTCCTGGTAGGCAATTCCGCGAGCCTGAAAGCGGACACGTTGCGCCGCGACCGCACCCTCACTTTTCTGTCGCGTCGAAAGCTCGAGCGTTTTCACGGACCCGGCCGGGATTGGAGCTTGCAGAAGAAATGCACGGGGCCCGCCCATCGGAGCGATGATGGATTTGCCGACCGAAACTAGCCTCCTCTATGCGGCTTCGCATTTCTGCGACCTGCTTGCCGCGCTCGGCTGCCTTTATTTGCTCGTCGCCGCGGCCACGGTGCTGCGTCTGCCCGAGCATCGTCGCTCGCAGTGCAAGCCAAACGCGCCGATAACGATTCTGAAGCCGCTGCAGGGCGCCGAGCCGAATCTGGCGCCGCGCCTTCGTTCGTTCTGCGAACAGGAATTCGAGGCGCCCGTGGAGATGATCTGCGGGATGCTCAACCGTTCCGATGCCGCCATCCGAGCGGTGGATGAAATCGCGCGCTCGACGGCGAGCTCCATCGAGCTTAAGATCGATGCACGCGAACGCGGTTCCAACCGCAAGATTTCGAATCTCGCCAACATGCAAATTTCGGCACACAACGAGATCATCGTTATTGCCGACAGTGACATCGAAGTCGGCCCCGGTTATTTGCGAGACGTGGTCGCGGAGTTGGACGATCCCGATATCGGCGCGGTCACCTGCCTTTACCATGGCGTGGCCGCGTCGGGCGTCTGGTCCCGTTTCGCGGCGCTTGCGATGAATGCGCATTTTCTGCCGACCGTCGTACTGGCGTTGAGCTTCGGATTGGCGCAGCCCTGCTTCGGCTCGACGATCGCGATACGCAGAAGCATTCTGGCGCGCATCGGCGGCTTCGAGGCGTTCGCCGACTATCTGGCCGACGACTATGCCATCGGCGAGGCGGTACGGTTGGCGGGTTACGACGTAGCGATCCCCAATTTCACGATCGGACATTTTTGCTTCGACGACAGCTTGGCAACGCTTTTCCGCCATGAACTGCGCACCGCCCGAACCATCAAAAGCATCGATTCGCTCGGCTATTGCGGCACCGTCATCACGCATCCGTTCGCGCTCGCATTGTTGGCCGCGCTCGCCGGCGGCAATAATCCGCTTTGGCTCGCCGCGGTCGCGCTCGCCTGCCGTGCCCTGCTCTGCCGAAGCGTCGAGTACAGATTTCGCCTGCCGCGGCAGCCGTATGAGCTGATCCCTATCCGCGATCTCTTTTCCTTCGCGATTTTCGTGCTGAGCTTCTTCGGCCGGAACGTCAGTTGGCGCGGCTATTCCTATCGGGTCGGCTCGAACGGCAGGCTGGTCCCGGATCGCAACGTCGCGCCATGAAGTGCGGGACGGAGAACCGCCTCGTCATCACCGCGGACGATTTCGGAGCGGCGCAGGAAATCAACGAAGCGGTCGAGGCCGCGCACCGCTTTGGCATTCTGCGTTCGGCGAGCCTGATGGTGAACGGCCGCGCCGCGGCGGACGCAATCGGCCGGGCGCGCGCTTTGCCCGGTCTTCACGTCGGCTTACATCTGGCGCTCACCGAGGCAAAACCGGTGTTGCCCCCCGAACGCATCCCCGACCTCGTCGACGAGCGCGGACGGTTGCGTCGCGACTTGGCGCGCCTGGGGTTAGAGATCGCCTGCCGTCCGGCCGTGCGCCGGCAATTGCGCGACGAAATTGCGGCACAGTTTGATGCCTACGCGCAAACCGGGCTGGCGCTCGACCATGTCGACGTGCATCAGCACTTTCACCTTCATCCGATCGTCGCGCGTGAAACGATCTCGATGGGACGACAATACGGCATGCGCGCGCTGCGCGTTCCGGCCGAACCGGGCTGGCTCCTCTTGCGGCTCGAAGGACGGCCAAGCCGCGGAACGGCGGCATTCTTGCGGCCCTTTGCGGCGGCGCTGCGCCGCCAAGCGCGCCGCGCCGAACTTGCCAGCACCGATGCGGTGTTCGGATTGCGCTGGTCCGGCGCGTTCACGCCGCGACGCATGACGCTCCTGCTTGCCAATCTGCCGCAAGGCACGATCGAGATCTACACCCATCCGGCAATCCGAGATCGCTTTCCCGGCGCCGCGCCGGGCTATCGCTACCGCGAGGAGTTCGACGCGTTGCGCGCTCCAGCCGTCATTACGGCCTTGCAGCGCTGCGGATTTGCGCTCGGCGGATATGGGCAGTTGACCGCGGCGGACGAGCAACCCAGCGGGCTCGCCACGCCGCTTTAATGTTCCCGGGCGTCTATTGCTGGGGCTGACCGTTCGATGATTCCGGCGCAGCGTCGGGTACGTCGGGCGTCGCAAAATCCGTCGTCGCGCCGAAGATCTTGCGCAGGATGCCGGGTGCGATCGCGGTCAGAAGATTGACGTTGAGCACCGGCTTCGTCGCCGCGCCGCTGATGCGGTAGTTCACGGCGAACAGGCCTTCGTGCAGGCCGCCGCCAAGCAGCAGACCGAAGATCGGAATCTGCGAGACCAGATTGTTGACGCCATAGGCCGGCACAAAGGTCCCGTCCAAAGAGACGCGATCGCGGGCAAAATCGAGCCAGCCATCGGCGGTCAGGCCGATCTGCGGGCCGTAGATCGTCCCGTCGCGCAGGTCGAGACGGGTGCCGGCGCGTTGGAAATTTACCTGCAGGCGCGTGAACTGTACGGCGTTGAGGTCGATCGACTGATCGAAATCGTGCGCTCCCGAAGTTTGCGCGGTTCCTTCGGCGACGAGGCGCCGCAATGCCGGTTCGTCGCGCAAGACGAAGTTGCGGATTGCAAGCGTCCCCGCCATCGCGTCCTTGCCGAGCCGCAGCGAGACGGCAAGCTGACCGCCGTCCATATGTCGATATAGATCGATGAAGGCGAGGAGCGCGCCGGCGTCATTGGTGGAAAGATCGAGCTGGGGGGCCGGCGTATCGGCGTTGTCGAGATTGCCGTAGATCGTGCTGCCGCCGAATTTGCCGACCAATGCGAACTGCCGCAACGCGTCTTTATTCTTGACGAAATGCAGATCGACGTTCGACATCGTCTGTTTGTTGAAGCCGTTCAGAGCCGCCGCTTTGAGATCGACGTCCAGGTTCGTGCCGGCGAGGTCGGCCGTTGCGTCCTTGCTTTCCTTGTTCGCGTCGGATTCGTCGGCCGCGTGCGAGAAAGTCAGCGTTTTGAGGAACGGCCGCGCATCCAACGCGGTCGCGCGGATGACCAATTTCAGAGTGTCGCCGGTCTTCGAGGCTTCGAGCTTCATGTTGTCGCCCGCCGAAAGCTTCATCTGCGGGAACTTCGCCGAGATCTGCGTCGGGTCGGCGCCGCCAATCGTCACCGAGCCGCGCGCCTCGACCGGCGCGGCGCCGATTTCGACGTCGTCGAGCGAAACCGAATGATCGGCATTGACGGTCAACGCGAAACTGGCCTTGCCGGAGCGGCCGGCGGGTTTGCTGATGCCGAGACTGTCGATTGCCGCGTGCGTGAGATCGAGATTGATCTCTGCTTTCTCTGGCCCCGCGGCGCCGAGCGGCATCGTTACCTGCGCGGCGATCGGGCCAGTTACGCCGGGCAGCATTGTAAGGCCCTGTTTGGCGCGCAACGCGTCGTCGACGACGAGGCTGATGGCGGCCTGCCCTACATGGCTGCCGGCCGGCATGGTCAGGTCGACATTGGCGGGCGCCCCGAAGATCTTGCCGGGACCCGACGCTTTGAGGCCGTTGTCGTCGACGACGACATTCAGCGTCGCCGCCTCGAGCTTTGTATCGCCGAACAGCTTGTCGGCGGAGAAATCGGTCGCAACCGCGTTGATTCTGAGCTTCGTATCGGCGGGACGCGCTCCCGGGCCGAGGCGCAGAGCGATGCCGAGATTGCCGGCGATTTCGCCGTGCAGCGTCGAAGGATCGACCGGCAGCGAGGCATAGGGCTTCAGCGCGTCGCGGTTCAAAAGATCGCCGACCGCCGTGACGTCGCCCGAAACTTTCCCGGAAAGTTCGGCGGCCGTCGGCCTGATTTCGGCGTGCGCGATATGAAACACGCCATCGGCCAGCGTGAGCTTGCCGGCGCTCCCGAGATCCATGTTGCCTCGCGTGGCACGGAAGGTCGAAGTACGGCCGGTCACGTGGCCGATTCCGTCGATGCCGCGCAGCGGGGGAACGCCCGGCAAGAATTCCACCGCGCCGTCGGAAAGCGCGAAGTCGATCGCCACCGCTGCATCGGGCGGCGCATATTGATGGCGCATCGCATCGATCATCGCCGCGTCGAAATCGATCTGCATCGTGCCGCGTTCGATAATCCCTTGTTTCCAATGCGCGAGGAACCAAGCGCGTACGTCGGCCGCCATGAAACTCGGCCAAAGCCGGACGGCGACAACGGCCGGCGTCGGGCTGATCGAAGCGCCAAGACGCACATGCGGTCCCTTCTTCCAATCGATGGAACCGGCCAAGGCGAGACCGCAGTTTGGACCGTTGAACTCAAACCGGTCGATGTAAAGAGTCTTGTCGTCCAAAGCGAGACGGCCTTGCAGTCCGATGTGATCGATCACGATCGGATCTTCGCCCGGCCGTTCGGCTCCGAAAACGCCCGGCCGGGTACTCGCCACGTTGAGCGTCCAGGGCTCGCCTTCGCGAACCGGCGGGGCGATTGCGCCGGCTACTTCAAAATTTGTCGGCCCAGCCCGAAGCCGCGCGTCGTCGAGGACGATCCGCCGCCCGGCGCGATCCCAGTGAAAGCCGGCGTCGATCGAATCGATCATCCGCGGCTCATCGTTCGGATCCTCGAACCTGAGATATCCCGGATCGAAATGGACCTGGCCGGAAACATCCGCCAGTTTGCGGTCGGCGCCGAGCACCATCGTGAACTTGCTCGATATCGGCATGTCGAAATCGGCACCAAAGTTGCGCAGTCCGGTAACGATCGAAATTTCATCGAGCGAAATGTTCTTGAACTCGACGTCGAGCCGGCGGGCGCCTCCCGGCTTGCCCGACGCTCTGGCCGAGAGGGACCACGGACCGCTCGGTCCTTCGGCGGAGAGATCGAGGTTGGTGCCGCCGCTCGATTTGTCGAGAGAGAGATCGAGGCCATTGTAGAACTTGGTCTGCTCATTCAGCCGGTCTTCGATCACGAAACGGCCGCGAGCGATTCCGACCCGGTCGATCGCCGCGAGCGGACCGTTCGGTCGTGTCGCAACGTCAATCAGCAAGCGCATCGCCGCGGCGATCCGCTTGACGACCAGCGAACGCGGCGGCGTTCGGCCTGCGAGCCCCGGCCCCGGCGGGGCGGCCGACGCCATGCGCGGGCTGTGCATCGCCGCAGTGAGCGGCCCGAGCAGCGGCAAAACGCCTTGCTTGCCATTGCCGGCGGAAACGGCGAGCGATCCGTCCGGCAAGAGCGCCAAATGTACTTCGACGTCGAAGACTTCGAGGCGTTTTGGAATGATCTTGCCGAAGACCAATGCAATAAGGTCGACGGAGACCTCGGCGTGCGGCGCGGTAATGATAGTCTCGCCGGAACTACTCGTGAGCGACAGGTGGTCGATGGCCAGCGTCGGGCCGAAACCGCCGGCTTTCACTCCTACCGCGCCGAGCTTGAATGCGTAGCCTTGTCCGATCTTCTGATCGAGCGCCTGGGTGATGCGCGGCCCGAGACCGGCGATGACGATCGGCCCTTTGCCGAGGTAAAGAAAGAAGAAGCCGGCGCCGAGTACAGCAATCAGAATGAGACCGGCGATCGAACCGGCGGCGCGCCGCACCAGCCAATCGAGGAAATAAAACTGCGGACGCAGGGCGCTTTTCAGCAAATTCGGGACGCGCGGCGAGCACTCGGCGAGGTTTTTCTCCGCAAGCTCGGTCCCGGCGCGCGTATTTTCCGTATGATCGTTCAAACCAAACGGGCCTTTCGCGAACAAGCACGGGCTGGAAAGCCGATTCGTACCTGACTATACGTGGTTTGTCGAAACCGGCGCAGGTAAATCGGCCCGCCGCCCTTCGGCAGGAAGCGCTCTCGGCCTCGTTGCCGCTTGCCGTCGCCTAGCGAATTGCCGGTTATTGGGACGAAAGGAAGGCGAAGATGCGCAGGAAACCCGGCGTGGGCGACAAAGCTCCGGATTTCAAGCTGCCGGATGACTCCGGAGCGATCCGAACTCTGAAGTCTTTTTACGGAAAGAAGCTCGTTCTCTATTTCTATCCCAAGGACGACACCAGCGGCTGCACCAAAGAAGCCATCGACTTCAACGCCCACAAACGCGATTTCGACAAAGCCGGCGCCGTCATTCTTGGCGTATCGCCCGATTCGACCTTGAGCCATCAAAAGTTCAAGAGCAAGCACGCGCTCGATCTCAACCTCGTCTCGGACGAAACGAGATCGACGCTCGAGGCCTACGGCGTATGGACCGAAAAGAGCATGTATGGGCGCCGCTATATGGGCGTCGAGCGCACAACCTTTCTCATCGCCCCGGACGGGAAGATTGCGCAGGTTTGGAACAAGGTGAAGGTGCCCGGCCACGCCGACGCGGTGCTGAGCGCGGTCAAGGATTTGACCTGATCCGGCGCTCGGCGCTTTCGATTAGCGGGATATTAACCCTAACCGGTTCTTATCAGTTCTCCATCCGTCGTCGGCGGAGTTGAGGATGATTTCCCGTCGGAGCAATGTCGGGGCGCGTCGCTTACGGCTCACCTTCGCCTACGGTGCGTTTTCACGAACTTTGGCGCTGCCGCGCGGTCTCGCCGTCGCGTTGCTGGGGCTTTTGCCGTTTGTCGCTTTGCTCTATCTCGCGGCAACCTGCTACTTCGTCTTCCACGATGATCTTCTCCAGACGCTCACGCGGCATCAAGTCGAGATGCAGTATGCCTATGAAGACCGCATCGCGGCGCTGCGCAACCAACTTGAGACGGCCTCCGAGCAAGCGCGTGCCGACCAAACGGATTTCACCGCGCAGGTTCGGGCGCTTGCGGCACGGCAAGATCAGGTCGAAAGCCGCACCGCGCTCGTCGCGGCGCTGGCCGAACGGATCGAATCCGTACGTCCTTCCGACGGCAACGCAAACGAATCTGCGGCGTTGCCGCAGAGCGAAGCGCCGGTCGTCGCGCCGAGTGCTCCGGCCGACGGCAAGCCGCATCCCGAAGGATTCGATCTGCAGCTGCGCAATGGCACGGGCGGCGATTCGAGTAGCGGTTCAAGTCCGGCGATGATGTCGCCGATCGACTTCGACTCGGACTTGCCCTTTGCGACGCGTATTCAGCTTCTCTTCAATCGTTATGATCGCGTCGACCGGCAGGATCTTGCGATCCTCGCCGATCTGCAACGCCCCGCAAATCTGCTCTCGGCGCGAATCCGCGCGGCGCTCGCCGCGACGGGTCTTTCCGCCGACCGTTTGAGCGCGGCGTCCGAACCAAGCCGAGCGCCGGCCGGCGGCATGGGCGGCCCATTCGTCCCGCTGCCAATTCTATCCGACGGCTCGTCTTTTGCGACGGCGGCGAATCAAGCCGAAACGGCGATTGCTACGGCCGAGCGGCTGCGCCGCATACTGCCGCACGTGCCGTTGCAAATTCCGTTGCCCGGCGACCCCGGAATTAGCTCGGAATTCGGGCCACGCATCGATCCCTTTCTCGGTACGCCCGCGCTGCATACCGGCGTGGACCTAGTCGACGGATACGGCGCCCCGGTGCGTGCGACTGCCGTCGGACGGGTGGTCAGCGCCGGTTTTGACGGCGGCTACGGCAATATGGTCGAGGTCGATCACGGCAACGGCCTTTCGACCCGCTACGCGCATCTCTCCAGCATCGACGTCGTGCCCGGACAGAACGTCAGCCCGGGGACCGTTCTCGGCCATATCGGCGCGACCGGCCGCGCAACGGGTCCGCATCTTCATTACGAAGTTCGCATCGATGGCCAACCCGTCGATCCGGTACGCTTTATGAGAGCTGGCGCCGAGCTCGTCGCGGCGGCCGTCGATCGCTGATCATCGATCAAGCGGCAGCGCCGCAGCATCCGATAAGCCATTGCATCACCCGCATTTCTAGAAACGGCGCTTTGCCGATGCCGGTCGGCTTCGCGGATTTCGGACGGGGAACCGTTCGGCGTCGCCCGGGTTGACCGGTCTCCGTAGAATAAGAATGAGGAGGAACCTATGAAATCCTTACTTCTCGCGGCCGCGCTTTCGTTCGGCATTTCCGGCGCGTGTTTGGCGCAAACCAGCATGCCCAGCAGCAATCCCACCGCGCATTCGAAAGCGGCCACCGCCCCCAACGCTCCGAATGGGCAAGCGATGCAGCCTGGACAAGGCGTGAAGCCCTGCAACAAACAAGCGAGCGGCACCAGCGACCGCGGCGGCGGCACCGAAAAACGCTCGACCGCGTCGGGCGGCCCCAACAGCAACCCCGGCGGCAGCGTGTCGGGCAAGTGCTGACCGGATCGTTCTCGGAACATTGAAGCTAGGCCGCTCCCCAGCGGCCTAGCTTTTTCTAGGTCCCTTGGCGCCGAATTTCCTGAGCAAAGTGCGTTCGTGCGAGCAGCGCGGTTGACGCGCGATTGAGAATCATGTACAACTTTTACGTGTAGACGTTAGGCCACACTGCCGGCAGTTGAGATTCTTCCTTGCGAGCGGCTAAACCCCGGCAATTCGCCGATAAAATAGCTCGCCCTTCGGCGCGCAAGCCTTTGCAAGAGCCGCGTGAGGCGCCTGAAGATCCTGTCGCCGTTGCCGAATACATTGCCGAAATGAGTGGAGAGCTTGCTCGCCTTGCCGGCGCCGCGCGGCTCCATACGCTCACCTATTTTCTCAACATGGCGCGAATGGAAGCTGAGTCGCACCGCGCGCGGATATAGATCGCGTAAACGGCGGCTAAAGAAGACTCACGAGATCGCCTCCATGCCGTTCGAGCCGGCCGGCAAGTTCGAGCTCGAAGAGGATGGTGCGCACCTCGCGCGCCGATGTTTCGGCGACGCGAGCCAATTCGTCGACCGAGATCGGTGCGGGTCCGAGAAGGGAGATGATCCGCGCCCGCGTCGCCTCGCCGCGCGCCTCTTTCGTTCCGTTTGGCGCGACAAAATCGGCTTGGCCGGGTTCCGCCGCCCCGCTCGGTGGGGCCGCGATCTCCGGCAGGTCGAGTTCTTCCCACAAGGGTTCGTCGTTGGGCTGACGAGGTGCCGGCTCCGAAAGCAGGTCCGAACGCGGCAGCTCGCCGATCTGCCGGGCAAGCGCGTCGATCACGTCCTGCGCCGAGGTGCAGAGCGTTGCGCCGTCGCGAATGAGTTCATTGGTTCCCTCGGCGCGCGGATCGAGCGGCGAGCCCGGCACGGCAAAGACTTCGCGGCCCTGCTCCGCCGCAAACCGTGCGGTGATCAGCGAACCCGAGCGGCGCGCCGCTTCGACGATGACGCTGCCTTGCGCGAGCCCGGCGATGATCCGATTGCGGCGCGGAAAGTCCCTGCCCCGCGCTTCCCAACCGAACGGCATCTCGCTGATCGCCGCACCGCGCTCGAGAAATCGTTCGAGCGCGTCGGCGTGTTCGGCGGGATAAATCCTGTCATGGCCGCCGGCGAGTACCGCAATCGTCCCTGTTTCCGCGGCCGTCTGATGGGCACGGATATCGATGCCGCGCGCCAGCCCCGAGACGATGACAAAGCCGGCCTGCGCCAAGCCGCGCGACAGCCGTTCGGTGAAGGCGAGGCCGGCGCCCGAGGCATTCCGCGAACCCACGATGGCAACGGCAGGGCGCGCAAAAACCGACACCGCGCCGCGCACGGCGATCAACGGCGGCGCCGTATCGATCTTGCGCAGCAACGCGGGATAATCCGCTTCGCCGAGCGCGACGAACCGCGCCCCGCACGCTTCAGCAAGCGCGAACTCGCGCTCGATTTCTTCTTTACCGGCAATCCTGACCGCCTTGCCGGACGCCAGCCGCGGCAGCGCTTCGAGAGCGGCGCGGGCGCTGCCGAACCGATTGATCAACGTGCCGAAGGTACGCGGCCCGATCGATTCGCTGCGCCACAGCCGCAGCCAATCGAAACGCTGCGCATCCGTGAGCTGCAAACCCGCCTCGGCGTTCATGTCAGCTCGCCGCTCTTGCCGGTCTCGCCGATCTTCGTCTCGGTGCCGTTGACCAGGCGGGAAATATTGGCCCGGTGCTGGAACCAAAGCAGCAGCGCAAGCAAGCTGAACAGGGCGGCAAGATCGGCGCGCCCGAAGAGCAGCGCCACGACCGGCGTGGCGGCGCTCGCCGTCAATGCCGCCGCCGAAGAATAGCGCGTCGCGGCTGCGACGATCAGCCAAACGGCCATGAACACGAGCCCGGTCGGCCAGTCGAGCGCCAGGAGAGAGCCGAGAAAGGTTGCGACCCCCTTGCCGCCTTTGCATTTCAGCCAGACGGGAAAGAGATGCCCGAGAAAGGCCCCGAACGCGGCGGCGAGCTCAGGAAAACCCGGTGCACCATGGCCCACGATCAGCACCGCCGCGGCGCCCTTCAGCGCATCGAGGACGAGCGTGGCGAGCGCCAGATCCTTGCGCCCGGTGCGCAATACGTTGGTTGCACCGATGTTTCCCGAGCCGATGGAACGCAGATCCCGCGTGCGCGCCAGACGCGTCAGCAGCAGGCCGAACGGGATCGAACCGCAGAAATACCCGAAACAGAGAGCGAGAAGGCTGGACACGAGGCGGGCCACGCTTGAACCGGGCGCAGCGTAGCCGCCCCCCGGCAATGCGGCAATGGGGCGGCGCGCCGCTTAGCGCTTCTCGTCGCCGACCAGCGCCGCGAGTTTCGCCTTTTCCTCCGTGCTCAGCGACGCAGCAGGGGCCGCGGTTTTGCGCTGTCTCGCCGAAACCGCGATTGCCGCTCCGCCGGCGAGGAGCAGCAGAAGCGGGGCGCCCCATAACAGAATGGTTTCCGGCTTGAACGGCGGCTTCAGCAGGACAAAATCGCCGTAGCGCGCGACCAGAAAGGCGCGGATCTCGGCGTCGCTTTTGCCGGCAAGCATCTGCTGACGGATCAGCACGCGGATGTCGTGGGCGAGCGCAGCGTCCGACTCGTCGATCGACTCGTTCTGGCAGACCATGCAGCGCAGCCCCGCCGAAAGCGCCTCGGCGCGCGCCTCGAGCTTCGGATCGGCGAGCATCTCGTCGGGCGTAACGGCGAATGCGACTACAGCGGGGAAAGACAGGAATAGCAGGCCGGCGAATGCAAAAAGGCGCGCTCCCCTTCTCCCGCTTGCGGGAGAAGCTGCTGAACGAAGTGAGGCGGATGAGGGGTCGTGAAAGTGACGCAGGCCCTCATCCGGCGGGCTCTGCCCGCCACCTTCTCCCGCAAGCGGGAGAAGGAAGATGCGGCTGATCGCGCGCATCATTCCGCCGCCTGCGGCGCCGCGACAAGCTTGCGCACCCGCCGCGCCACGCCGATCCTGAGCCGCCGGTCGCTCAGCGAACAGAACCCGCCGAGCGCCATCACGACCGCCCCGAACCAGATGAAGGTGACGAGCGGCTTCCAATAGAGCCGCGCGTTGACGCTGCCCGGCATCGTTCCGTCGCTGATGCCGACATAGACCTGGCCGAAATCGATCGTCTTGATCCCGGCTTCGGATCGGCTCATCTGCCGGGTCGGATAAAAGCGCACGGCGGGATCGACCTGGGCGATTTCGACGCCGCCAGAGCGGATCGCCATGCGCGCGACCGTCGCCGTATAGTTCGGGCCGGTCTGCGGGCCGATGCTTTCGAGCGCAAGTTGATAGGGGCCGACGCGCGCGACATCGCCGGGCTTCATGGCGAGGATCTTCTGTGCCCCCCAGCCGGTCGCCGCGAGCCCGAGCAGGCTGAGCCCGATGCCGGCATGGGCGAGCGCCGTCCCGTAGGTCGAGCGCGGCAGGCCGAGCGCGTGCCGGAGAACATGGCCCTTCACCAAGGCGGCGCGCCCGAAAATACGCGTGCCCAGATCCGTGAAGGCGCCGATCATCAAATAGACCGCCAGCCCGGCGAGCACGATCGAGATCGCCGGGCCGCCGCGCGCCGCGGCGAGAAAGAGCATCAGCGCCGCCCCGCAGACGAAGGCGAAGAACAACCGCTGCACCGATCCCAACAGATCGGCGCGCTTCCAGGCAAGAGTCTGGGCGATTGGCATCACCACGCAGAGCGGCAAAAAGAGCGGCACGAACGTCAAATTGAAGAACGGCGGCCCGACCGAAATCTTGGCGCCGTTCAAGGCCTGCAGCGCCAGCGGATAGAGCGTACCGATGAATACCGTCGCGCAGCAGGTCGAAAGCACCAGATTGTTGAGGACGAGCGCGCCCTCACGCGAGACCGGCGCGAAGAAGCCGCCCGGCTTCAAGGCGTTGGCGCGCAGCGCGAAGAGCAGCAGCGAGCCGCCGATGAAAAAAACCAGAATCGCCAGGATGAACACGCCGCGGCGCGGATCGTTGGCGAAGGCGTGCACCGAGGTCAGCACGCCGGAGCGCACGATAAACGTGCCGACGAGCGACAGCGAAAACGCGAGGATCGCCAGGAAGATCGTCCAGACCTTCAGCGCCTCGCGCTTTTCCATCACGGTGGCCGAATGGAGCAGCGCGGTCGCCGCGATCCACGGCATCAACGAAGCGTTCTCGACCGGGTCCCAAAACCAGAAGCCGCCCCAGCCGAGCGTGTAATA
>JASHUD010000180.1 GCA_030040215.1 Methylovirgula sp. | reverse complement strand
CGGTTTCTTCTTCACGCCGACTCCGCGGCATGCCGATCTGCTGCTCGTTACCGGCCCCGGCGTGCGAGCCATGGATCGGGCGCTCCACAAAACGTATGTAGCGATGCCTGATCCAAAGATCGTCGTGGCAATTGGCGCCTGTGCTCTCGGCGGCATCTATGAGGAAGACATGCTGATCCATGGCGCCATCGACCGGGTGCTTCCCGTCGACGTCTACGTACCCGGCTGTCCGCCAAGCCCTTTGGCCCTCCTGCAGGGACTTCTCGTTGCGGTCGGGAGACTTGAAGAGAAGGTAGAAGCCTTGCGTTTCGACCAGCACAAAGGGAGACGTGCATGATGACCTTATTGCCGGCGGGCGCGGCGTGTATCTGGGCGGTAGCGGCGCTAATCGCCGTCTTCGCAGCGGCGCGCGCCGCGTTGATCGCCTCGGCACTGGTCTCCGCGCTGGGCGGAGCGCTGGCGGCGGCGGGGGGAACTCTCGTTGCGATACAGGGTACGGGTGCCGCTTGGATCTTGAGCTCGGACAATCCTGTCGGCGCAGTGACACTGCGGCTTGATCCGCTTGCCGGGGTATTCGTGGCCTTGCTCGGCCTCGTCGCGCTGGCGATCGGGTTGTTTGCCCCGCGCTATCACACGCCGAGTCGCGGTAGCGCGGTTTATTTGTTCGTCTACAACTTGGTGCTGCTTGCTTCGCTCGGGCTGCTCGTCGCCGGAAATGCGACGTTTTTCCTGGTCGCCTGGGAATCGATGACCCTGTTCAGTTATCTGCTGATCCTGCGCCATCACGGCGATCCCGGCGTGGCCAAGGCCGCCTTCCTATTTCTCGCGCTGGGCGAGGTGGGCTTCGCGATGATCATTGCCGCTTTTGCAATCTTGGCAGTGCAAACCGGCACGCTCGATTTTGCGACGATGGCCAGCCGCAGCCACGCCTTGCCGCTTGCCTGGCGCAGCACGGTTTTCGTGCTTGCACTGTTTGGCTTCGGGTTCAAGGCGGGCGTCGTTCCGCTGCATATCTGGCTTCCCGAGGCGCATCCTCTCGCCCCGGCGGATGGGTCGGGATTTCTCTCCGGGCTGGTCATCAAGCTCGGCGTCTATGGCATCTTGCTTTTCGCCTTTGAACTGCTCGGCGGCGGACCGGCGTGGTGGGGCGTACTGACCATGGGCATCGGCGCCTTCACGGCGGTCATCGGCGTGCTTTACGCAGTGATCGAGCGCGATTTCAAACGGTTGCTCGCCTATCACAGCATTGAGAACATCGGCATTATCGTTACCGCCGCGGGTGCTGCGATGATCTTTATCTCTTACGCGCAGGGCGCACTTGGCGCGTTCCTGCTGCTTGCCGCGCTCTATCATGTGCTCAATCACGGCACGTACAAGACTCTGTTGTTCATGGAGGCCGGCGTCATCGAGCACACGACGGGAAGTCGCGATTTGGATGAGATGGGCGGCCTGATCCATCGGCTCAAGGTGACGACCGTGATCAGCCTCATCGGCACGCTCGGCATCGCCGGGCTTCCGCCGCTCAACGGTTTCGTGAGCGAGTGGCTCGTTTTCCAAGGCCTTTTTCAAGGCTTCCGCATTGAACAGCCGCTGGTCGGGGCGTTGATCGTGCTGGCCGGGGCGGCTTTGGCGTTATCCGGCGGCCTGGCAATCATGGCCTTTGCGCATGCCTTCGGAATTGCCTTCCTGGGGATGCCGCGCAGCGCCGGCGTGGCTTGCGCCAAGGAAAAGGGGCAACCCGTCATCGGTCCCGGCCTGCTGGCTGTCGCTTGCATCGCGCTGAGCATTGGCGCACCTGCGGTGGTCCTCGGCCTCGCCAGAGTCGCGCACTCTGTAACCGGCGTGGAATTACAACCCAACCTGCTGATCGGCGACCTAACGATTCTGCCGGGGCACACGAACTTCTCTTCGTTCTCGCCGACCTATCTGGCGGTCTTCCTGTTCTGTATCGCGGCGGTGCCGGTGCTCATCTACCTGACGGCGCGGCCGCTTGCCCGGACGCGGATTGTCCCGGTCTGGGACGGTGGCATTCTCGCATTCAAGCCAAGCATGCAATACACGGGAACCGCGTTCGCCAATCCGGTGCGCGTTACGTTCGACGCGTTGTATCAGCCGCATGTTCACGTCGAGCGCGCTTCGGACGATCCGGCGGGCCGCTCGGGGCCCGTGCACTATCGCTTTCGGGTATTGCCGCTGTTCTATCTCTATCTCTACAAACCGGTCATACGCGGAGTCGAACGGTTGGCTGAGTTTGCGAGACCGATCCAATCGGGCGACGTCAATTTGTACCTACTTTATATTTTTGTCGTCGTCATCGCCGCTTACCTGATCCATATGATTGAGACGTCATGAAGGAGCTTTCGCCGTTTTGAATATCAATCTCTGCGAACCTGCAGCCGGCGCCGATCGCTGTCCATTGCTTAGGTAAAGAGGCTCCCGCGATGCAACAAACATAACGAAATCTGGGTAGTTGCAAGCCAATCCCTATAGGAACAAGATTTCATTTTAAAATGTTGAACGCCGGATCAAGTAGTGTTTGAATGAATGGTTGGTCAGTTAGGCCGTTCGTAAAAAGGTAGAGTTGGAAGAGTAGTCTTTCATGAAGCCCCCGCAGCTATGCGGAACGTCGCGCGGGCGGATCAAATTCTGGAGTAGGAGGAAGTGCGCCCGGTAAGACGAACAGGGAGGTGAATAAAATGGAAGAACAAAGTTCGATCCCCGTGGAAACCCAACAACTCAACGCGCTTAGCTTGCTGTTTGGAGAATTCGTCAGCGCGGTTGCCTACGTCGACCGTTCTCTGGCAGAAGGCGCGCTGGTCAGGGCAAACGAGATCGTAATGCGGCAGATGGCCGGTAGGGATTTCACCACGGCCGCCCGCATGCCGGTATTCCAGCTGATGGAGACGGCACACGGCCTTATCGAGGAATATGGCAAATTTCGCGACCGCTAAAATCCAGCAAAACAGCTCGTGAAATCTTGCTTTGCCGCGCATCGCTAATGGTTCTCCCTGTCGGAGGACGGGTTCTTGTGCGCGAAATCGGTCCCCCGCTCCATTTTCATCAACGAGATATTGTCGATCTTCGAGATTCATAATTGAATTGGTCTTCGCCTCCCCTCCGGCCAGCGCGATCGTTGGGAAGCCTTCATCAAGCCGAGATAAAAAGACTGTCAAATAAAAGGCCGCCAGTCTCGGAAGAGTCGGCGGCGTGCTGTCCTTGCATTCACTTATGCCGCTAACTGCCTGTCTTGCCGACGCTTCGGGCGAATACCTATTGCTGATGACGATTGCTGATGACCTTCATGCCGGAGAAATTTTGGCCGGAAGAAAGGGAAACACATGAACATTCAAAGATTTCTATTTATTTTTCAGTTTGTCACGTGGTGGGCGCGACAGGGATCGAACCTGTGACCCCTACGATGTCAACGTAGTGCTCTCCCGCTGAGCTACGCGCCCGCGCGGCTTTGGACCTGCCGCGAGGATCGGGAGCCTATATCGGCTGCCGGGCGGCGGCGCAAGCAGCAGCCCTCACGCCGCCAGCAGGCGCTGCACCTCGTTGACGAGATCCTTCAGGTGGAAAGGCTTGGAGAGAATCTTGGCTTGGCGCGGCGCGTGGTTGTCGGGGTTCAGCGCCACGGCGGCGAAGCCGGTGATGAACATCACCTTGATCTCCGGATCGAGTTCGGTCGCTCGGCGCGCCAGTTCGATCCCGTCCATCTCCGGCATGACGATATCGGTGAGGAGCAGCTCGAACGGCTCTTCGCGCAGCCGGTTATAGGCCGATAACCCGTTGTCGAAGGAGGCGACGGAATAGCCGGCGTTTTGCAGCGCCTTCGCCAGAAAGCGGCGCATGTCGTGGTCGTCTTCGGCGAGCAGGATCTTCGGATTTGGCGGGAAGGAGATCTCGGGCGTGTCGGTCATCATGGCCTCGGGGAATAGCCCCTCATCAGACCCGGGCTAGGTAAAAATCGAGTGAAAATCCAGGATCTTTGCGCTAACGAGTCGGGTTAGGGACAATTCTGAAACGGATCAAGGCAGGCGATGGACAGCGCCGTCTTCTGTTGCCAGACTGGCTTTGATGATCCCTAACGCCGGGGCCGCGGCACCGGCCAGGAGCAAGCTCGATGGTTTCCGGAAAATCCGGCCTTCGTCCGTCGCCACAACCAGGGCCGCCCCACGAGCCCGAGCTCGATCCGCCCTTCGACGTGATCGAGCCAGACGCGCTGATTTCGCCGCTCGTCTTCTCCTCGCCGCATTCGGGCTCCGTCTATCCGCGCCGCTTTCTGGCGAGCGCCCGTCTCGATGCCATGACCTTGCGTCGCTCCGAGGACGCCTACGTCGACGAATTGTTTGCCGGAGTCGTGGCCCGCGGCGCGCCGCTGGTTCGCGCCCGGTTTCCGCGCGCCTATCTCGACTTGAACCGCGAAGCCTACGAGCTCGATCCGCGGATGTTCGAAGGCCGTTTGCCGGGGTTTGCCAATACTCGCTCGGTCCGGGTGGCGGGCGGTCTCGGCACGATCGCGCGGGTCGTCGGCGATTCGCAGGAGATCTATGCGCAGCGCCTCAGGGTCGACGAAGTTCTGGCCAGGATCGAGAAACTCTACAAGCCTTATCATCGCGCCTTGCAGGCGTTGCTTACGCGCGCGCGGGAGAATTTTGGTCTCGCGGTGCTGGTCGACTGCCATTCCATGCCGTCGGTTTCGACGTTGCCCTTGCCGGAAAGCGCCGATCGCAAGATCAAGGCGGACTTCGTGCTCGGCGACCGCTACGGGACGAGCGCGGCGGTCGAATTCGTCGACTGCGTCGAACACGAGTTGCGCCGGCTTGGCTATAGCGTTCTGCGCAATAAGCCGTATGCGGGCGGCTTCATCACCGAACACTACGGCGATCCGGCGAACCATTTCCACGCCATGCAGATCGAAGTGAACCGCGCTCTCTACATGGATGAGAAAAGCATGGCGAAAGCGGAGCGGTTCGAGCGCATCGGCGTCGATCTCTCGGAAGTCGCGGGAACGCTCGCGCAGCGAATTTCTGCACGCTATGGGGGCGAACGCGCCGCCGCCGAGTGAGCAAAATCTACTCGCGCCAAATAAAGAGGCCGCCTGCGCGAACGCAAGCGGCCCAAGTCTAGGGAGGAAACGCCCAAGGAGGGCATCGGCGACAACCGGGTTGCCGCACCGCAATAATATGCACGTGCATCGCACAAAGCGCAAGCCCTACTGACCTATTTTTCATGGTCTGCGTCGGGGAGCCGCATCTTTCTCATTAGTGCGTTGTTCTTGAAGGCTCTTTTCATTCTAGCCATAACCTTGGCATTGTGGAAAAGGGGCGAACCGAGCGTGCTTCGAGGATTGCCGGTTGGCGTTCGTGGCGATCAGGTCTTCAAAGCCACCCTGCGGAACGAGCATGACAGCTGTCGATTTTGCCGCCTTCACAGAACAGCTCGCCGACCTCGCGGGGCGCACCGTCCTACCCTTCTTCCGCACTGCCATCGGCGCTGAGGACAAGAGCCACGGCGGCGTCTTCGATCCGGTCACGGAAGCCGACCGCGCCGCCGAAGCTGCCATGCGCCGCCGCATCGGCGAGACGTTCGGCCAGCACGGCATTATCGGCGAAGAATTCGGCGAGGATCGCCCCGACGCCGAATATGTCTGGGTGCTCGATCCAATCGACGGAACGAAAAGCTTTATTGCCGGCATTCCCACGTGGGGCTGTCTGATCGGGCTTATTCACAACGGCCGGCCGATCTACGGCGTGATGACGCAACCGTTTACGCGCGAAATCTTTATCGGCGACGGGAAAGCGGCAAGTTGGCGCGGCCCGGGGCACGATCATGCGATCACGCAACGCAAGCTGCATACGCGGGCCTGCACCTCGCTCTCGGGCGCAACGCTGATGACCACCTCGCCGCTTCTCTATCCGATGGACGCTTTGCAGAAATTTCGACGCGTCGAGGAGGAAGTGCGGCTGTCGCGCTACGGCTGCGACTGCTACGCCTTCGCGATGCTGGCGGCGGGTCACGTCGATTGCGTCATGGAAGCCGGAGTGAAAACCTACGACGTCGCCCCGCTGATCCCGATCGTCGAAGGGGCTGGCGGAATATTCACCACCTGGACCGGCGGTGATGCGGCGCGCGGCGGCAACGTCATCGCGACGGGCGATCCGCGCGTCCATGCCGCGGCTTTGGAACTGCTCGCCAAAGCCTAGGAAGCCGATGCTGAAGCCCGGGGCCAGAACCGCCACGCTCGGCGCCGCGGCATCTGCATCGCGGCGAGCGACGCCGCAAATTGATCTTCGACGCCGGGAATGAACGCGTCGAACGCGGCCCAAAACTGGGTGCGAAACAAATCGCGCTCCATCAGGATGTCGTGGCGCGCATAGGGCAGCGTAATGAACCGGCCCGCCTTCAGGCGGCCTGCAAAAAGTTCGATCGCCGGAGTCGACACGACGCGATCGGCGCCCGCCGCGACGACCAGAATCGGCGTCAGCGTGCGGCGCGGATAATCCGCATCTTCGAACTGCCGCATCAGCCGAAAGGCGGCATTCGTCCAGCCGATCGTCGGATCGCCGATGCCAAGTTCCGGCGCGGCTTTCAAGATCGCCGCGGTGCGCGCGTGCCGGATCGGATCGGAAGTCAAGACGGTCTCGGCAAAAGATTGAAGGAAGAGCGGTCGGCTGCGGCCGCCCGGGACGAAGGCGCCGCCCAAGCCTAGGATGTCGAGCCCTTCGACGAGGATCCGCGCCGCGGTTTTGAGCGGCAAACGGTAAAGGTCGATCATCGGCGAAGTCGCGACGATCCGCGCAAACGGCGAGCGGCCGGCGCGCGCCTGTTGGATGAGAATTGCCGCCGCCATGCAATGGCCGAGCGCGAACCAAGGTCGCGGGCAAAGCGCTTCGAGGACTTGCTCTCGCAACGCGTCGAGGTCGCGTTCGTAAACTTCAAAATCGTCGATATGGCCTTTGCGCCGGTTGCGGAGCTGACGCTCCGAAAGGCCTTGGCCGCGCCAATCCAGAGCGACTACGGCAAAGTCGCGCGCCAGCAGCTCGCTGATCGTCTCGAAATATTTTTCGATGAATTCGGCGCGACCGGGGAGAACCACGACCGTGCCGCGCGGCGCGGGACTCCAGGCCCAGCGCGCGGCGCGCAACAGCGCGCCGTCCTGGGTAGTGAGCCCGACGAGGACCGCGCCCTCGGGAACGGGGTTCTCCGGTATCGCGACGAGTTCCATGCGCCGAGCCTCTATGTTGTCGGCTACCTAGGCGGTTTTGCCGGTTCATTCCAGTACCCTGGCGGGTTGGATCCTCCCCTTGCGGCCGGCAAATTCGCCACCCACATCGAGGTTGCGCGGGCCAAATGGACGCGCACAGACCCGAGGGTGGCCAGGGCAAAATGCCGGCCCTCCTCGCATTCGCTTCAATGGAGGATGAAAATGCGTCAGTTGGATCTTTCCCCCTTGTATCGCTCCACGATCGGCTTCGATCGTCTCTTGAACCTCGTAGATCAAGCCGCTGGATTTGAAGCTTTCCCGTCCTATCCGCCGTATAACATCGAACGCACGGCGGAAGATGCCTACCGGATTACGGTGGCGGTCGCCGGCTTTTCCGAAAAGGATCTGTCGATCGAAACGCGCGAGGGCAGCGTCATCATCCGCGGCTCGAAGGAAGCCCGTACCGAGCCGGAAGGCAATGAGCGCGAAGTTCTTTACCAGGGCATCGCGGCACGCGCTTTCGAACGCCGCTTCCAGCTTGCCGACCATGTCTACGTGAAGGGCGCGAGCCTCGAGAACGGGCTGCTGCACGTCGACCTCGTGCGCGAACTTCCGGAGGCTCAGAAGCCGCGCCAAGTGCCGATCGGCCGGCCGGCCGCCAAAGTGGTCGAAGGCGAAACCAAAGCGGCTGCCTAATCCGGCAGCGGACCAAGGCCGGCTCGTCCGGCTTTTATCGGGGCGCCGTCCGCGGCGCCCTTTTCATTGCGCCGTGCGCAGCACGGGTTTGTTGCCGGTACTCTTGTCCCCGACCGGTTTCGGTTGCGGCTCGGGCTTGGCCGGCGTTTCGATTCCGGCGAGTTTCGGCTTCTTGGGAAGAACGGCCAATTTCGTATTCTCGATGATATTGCCGCGATAGGCGTCGAAGACGAGCCGGTGCATCAGCCCGTGCACATCCTCCGCCTCGGCGAGGTAGATATGGTCCTTGCGGCGCGGCACGGCGATCAGATGAAAGCCAAGCGCCGCGACCCGGCGGCGGATCTCCACCAAGGGCAGGACTGAATCGGTTTCGTCCGGCCGGCCTGCGGCAGGCGGCGGCATTTCCCCGCGCGCGACCCGTCCCGGCGGCATCGGCGGCGGATAGCCGTCATAGTAGGGATAGCTCCAAGGCGCGGGGACATATTGCGCCTCGGCAGCCGGCATCGGCAGGATCGCGATGCCGAGGAACGCCGAAAGGAGTGCCGATCCGGCGCGCCAAGAAACCGCCTTGTCTTCGGAGCTCATGCGTCTCTCCGTTCTGGCTTTGGCGCTGCAGCGCCACGCTTACCCTCGTCAGAGAATTCGGCAAAAGTCGGCAAGTATTGCGGCAGCGATGGGATGGCACTTTACGCTTCTGGACCAAGGGTTGCACGTTATCCTAGCGTTCGAACCGGCCGATCCTTATTCCATTCCCGAGCGGCAACTGTGCATTTTCGCGGGCGGCCGCAGTCCGAGGGGCTTACGCCACACAAGCGGATGCCGAAAAGGCATCTTAGGAATGGACGGTGGTTTGCTTTCGCGGACGAGAAAGCGCCGCGGGAGGCCATCGGCTACCTTGTAATTTTCCGGAGATTTGCAATATTTAACTGGCGGCAATAGGACAGCCTTACTGACCTATTTGGATCGGCGGACTCCGCCGCGTGACGCCAAGCCGATCCGGTCGTTCATTGCATCTCCAATACTAGAAGCAGGCCCGCTGCGGCGGGTTTGAGGACGGGCATGACAGCTGCTTCGAAGCACGGACAGAAAACAGAAGTCGGGCGCGGCGCGGTCGGCCGCGATCCCGGTCTGCCGCCTGAGCAGGGCCTTTATTCGCCGTCGAACGAGCATGATTCCTGCGGCGTCGGCTTCGTCGTCGACATGCATAACCGCAAGTCGCACGATATTATCGCCAAAGGCCTCGAAATCCTCATCAACCTCGACCACCGCGGCGCCGTCGGCGCCGACCCCAAGGCGGGCGACGGCTGCGGTATCCTTGTGCAGATCCCGCACCGCTTCTTCGCTGCCGCCGCGCTCGATTTTGCTCTGCCGGAGCCCGGCGAATATGCGATTTGCCCGGTGTTCTTGCCGCGCAATCCCGAGGCCCGCGCCATCGTCATGGCGCTCATCGAAAAGACTACCGCCGACGAGGGCCAGATTTTCCTCGGCTGGCGCGACGTACCCGTGGATAACCGCGGGCTCGGCGAAAGCGTCAAGCCGACCGAGCCGGTGATCAAGCAGTTCTTCGTCGGGCGCGGCGCCAACGCCGGCAAACCGGGCGCCGACCACGACGTTTTTGAGCGCCGCCTCTTTATCCTACGCAAGGCGATCTCGAACGGCGTCTATGCGCTGCGCGATCCGCGCATGGCCGGATTCTATCCGGTTTCGCTCTCCTCGCGCACCGTCGTCTACAAAGGTCTGCTGCTCGCAACGCAGCTCGCCGACTATTTCAAGGATCTGCGGCATCCGCTCTTCGAGTCGGCGCTTGCGTTGGTGCACCAGCGGTTTTCCACCAACACATTTCCGACCTGGTCGCTCGCGCATCCCTATCGGATGGTCGCCCATAACGGCGAGATCAA
>JASHUD010000179.1 GCA_030040215.1 Methylovirgula sp. | reverse complement strand
CTCTATCTGCTCATCATTCTTTCTTCGATCCTCACGCCGAGCTTCTTCGTCCTGCTCGGCATTCTGCTCCTCTTCTCATGGGTCAATCTCGTCTATGTGGTGCGCGCCGAATTTCTGCGGGCGCGCAATTTCGAATACGTCATGGCGGCGCGGGCGCTCGGGCTCTCGAATCTGCGAATCATGATCAAGCATCTTTTGCCGAACGCCACCGTCGCGACGCTGACCTTCCTGCCGTTTGTCCTCACCGGCTCGATTACCACGCTTACCGCGCTCGATTTCCTCGGCTTCGGGCTGCCGCCGGGCTCCGCCTCGCTCGGCGAGCTTCTGCTGCAAGGCAAGTCCAATCTTCAGGCGCCTTGGCTGGGGCTTACCGGATTCATCGTTCTCGCCGTAATGCTCTCGCTGCTCGTCTTCATCGGCGAGGCGGTGCGCGACGCGTTCGATCCGCGCAAGACGATCGGATAAAGCCGTGATAGTATGCCACGTTTGAGGTATCGCCATGAACAAGATTGTCAAAGAACACTACCCCGCTGCCAACCTGCCGCGGGAACTACGCGACGGGCTCGAACCGCAGCAATTGGTTACGGTGACGGTCACAGTTGAAGACCACGTTCCGGAGAATCCCCTGACTCTCGACGAGATATTCGCTCTGCGGCGGCCCCCCTTTAGATCGATTGAAGAGATTGATGCGGAGCTTCGTCGGCAACGAGATGAATGGGATGACTGAGGAAGCGTTGCGGCTGCGGGTCTACCCCGATACCAACGTCTTCATTCGAGCGTTTGAAGGAATTCCGAAGGAAGCGCGGCGCCTTCGTGTATTGTTCGAAGAGTTGCGCACGCATCCAAAGACTGGTGTGACGAGCGAATTGACGCTGGCCGAACTTTTGGCGCCTGCGAAGGGAAAGGGAGCGAAGGGCGCGGCCGTACAGATTAAACGGCGTTTTTATCTAAATTTGATTGTGTGGAACACGTTCATTGATTTGCAGAGCACGACGAGAGACATCTGGATTGAGACCGCCGACTTACGGAGGAATGTTACACTTAAATTGCCGGATGCTGTGCACATCGTCACAGCAATTCGCGCGCGGTGCAGCTATTTTATGTCGGATGATCGTGGCATTAAGCTTCCGCGCGGCTTGGCTCTGGTGCAGCCCAATGAAGAAGGTGTTGCAATAATTACGGAAGCCCTCCGTGCCTGACACTCCTCTTCTCGAGGTTCGCGATCTTTCGGTGACCTTCCGCCTGGAAGGACACGATTTCCGCGCCGTCGAGGGCGTCTCGTTCGGCGTCGAGCGCGGCCGCACGCTGGCGCTGGTCGGCGAATCGGGATCGGGAAAATCGGTGACGGCGCTTTCGATCCTGCGCCTCCTGCCGCATGGCGCCCAGCTCGAGGGCGAAGCGCTGTTCGAGGGCGTGGACATTCTCAAATGCCGCGACGCGCAACTGCGCTCGATCCGCGGCAATAAGATCACCATGGTCTTTCAGGAGCCGATGACCTCGCTCAATCCGTTGCATACGATCGAGCGGCAGATCGGCGAGATCCTCGAAGTCCACGGCGCCCGCAAGGGCCCGAAGCTGAAAAATCATATCGTCGATCTGCTCGCCGAAGTCGGCATTCCCGATCCGGCGCGGCGGATCTCGGCCTATCCGCATCAGCTCTCGGGCGGCCAGCGCCAGCGCGTGATGATCGCCATGGCGCTCGCCAACCGGCCGGATCTGTTCATTGCCGACGAGCCGACCACCGCGCTCGACGTCACCGTGCAGGCGCAGATCTTGACGCTGCTCAAGGATTTGAAGGCACGTTACAACATGGCGATGTTGTTCATCACCCACGACCTTTCGATCGTCCGCAAGCTCGCCGACGACGTGGCGGTGATGCAGCAGGGCCGTATCGTCGAGATGAACAATGCCGAGGCGCTCTTCAAGGCGCCGCAGCACCCGTATACGAAGGCGCTGCTCGCCGCCGAGCCGAAGGGCACGCCGCCCAAGGCAAATTATGGTGCGCCGGTGATTCTCGAAGCGCGCGACGTGCGCGTTCATTTTCCGATCAAACGCGGCTTCCTGCGCCGCACGGTCGGCGCGATCAAGGCGGTCGACGGCATTTCGCTTACGTTGCGGGAAGGGGAGACGGTCGGCGTCGTCGGCGAATCCGGCTCCGGCAAAACAACCCTCGGCCTGGCGCTTTTGCGGCTCATCAAGTCGCAAGGCCCGATCGTCTATCTCGGCCGGCGCATCGACCGGCTGTCCTTCACGGCGATGCGGCCCCTGCGCCGCGACATGCAGATCGTCTTCCAAGATCCGTACGGTTCGCTTTCGCCGCGGCTCTCCATTGCCGACATCGTCGCGGAGGGCTTGACGGTCCAAAGGAAACTCAATTTCGAAGAGCGCCGCGAGATCGTCGCGCGCGCGCTCGCCGACACCGGCCTCGATCCCGCGACGATGGACCGCTATCCGCACGAATTCTCCGGCGGGCAGCGCCAGCGCGTCGCCATCGCCCGCGCCATGGTGCTGGAGCCGAAGCTCGTGATCCTCGACGAGCCGACCTCGGCGCTCGACATGTCGGTGCAGGCGCAGATCGTCGACCTCCTGCGCGAACTGCAAATCCGGCGCAATCTCTCTTACGTCTTCATCAGCCACGATCTCAGGGTGGTGCGCGCCCTCGCCAACGAGATCATCGTCATGCGCCACGGCAAGGTCGTAGAGCAGGGGACGGCCGCCGAGCTCTTCGCCCACCCGCGGAGCGAATATACGCGGGCGCTGTTTGCGGCGGCCTTTGCCATCGAGGCCGACCGCAGCGGCGTCGTCGCGCAATAGGGGGCGGCCGGCCAAATGCCGGGACGGCGATTTTCGGCCACAAACGTGACAATTTGGCTATAAAGCATGTAACACCGCGGTGGCCGGCTGCGAACATTCTTGAGGGAGCGTGCGCGTCGATCGAGACAGCGAATGGAGCGCCTTGCTACGCGCCGCCAACGCCGGAGATGCGCCGGCCTATCGGCGGTTTTTGCAGCAATTGGCGCCCGTGTTGCGCAGTTTCGTGCGCCGCATGTTGCTGCGCGCCACCGCTCCCGAGGCGGACGCCGAGGATATCGTGCAGGAGATCTTGCTGGCCATCCATACCAAGCGCAACACCTGGATCGAGTCCGCGCCGGTGGCGCCCTGGCTGTTTACCATCGCGCGCCATAAGACGATCGACGCGCTCAGGCGGCGCGGGCGGCGGATCGACGTGCCGATCGACGATGTTGCCGAGACACTCGCGGCAGATGAAGACGAGCCGAACCTGATAGGCCTCTACATCGACCGCAATCTGGAAACCTTGCCTAGCGGTCAGCGCAAGGTGGTCGAAGCCATCGCTGTCAGCGGCGCTTCAATCGCCGAAGCTGCAGAGAGGTTGTCGATGAGCCGCGGCGCGGTGCGGGTCGCTTTGCATCGCGGCCTTGCGTCCCTCGCGGCGCGTACCAAGGGATCTTAGATCGAGACGATGAGAACCGAGGAATTGATCCGCGTCCTAGCCGCCGATCCGGAGGTGGAGAAGACACCGCTGGCGCTGGCGCTCGTCTATGGTCTGCTGCCGGGAATTTTGGTGTCGATTGCGCTCTATTGCGTCCTGATCGGGCCGCGCCCGCATCTCGCCGACCTGATGAGCGAGCCGCGCGTTCTCTTCAAGATTTTCTATCCGCTTGCTCTCTTTGTTTGCGCCGGGCCGCTGGCTTTGCGGCTGGCGCGTCCGACCGGCGATCCGTGGCCGCTCGTTCGGCTGCTGATTCTGTGGCTGTTCGTGCTTGCCGCTGCCGTCGGCATCGAGCTTCTTGTTTTGCCGCCCGATCTATGGCGGGCGCGGCTCATCGGCCACAACGCGGTCTTCTGCATGCTGATGATTCCGAGCTTCGCGGCGGCGCCGCTAATCGGCGCGCTGATCGCGTTGCACCGTGGCGCGCCGAAAAACCCGAGTCTCGCCGGGGCCGTCGCCGGGCTGCTCGCCGGCGCTTTCGGCGCGAGCCTCTATGCGACGCATTGCCCGGACGATTCGCCGCTGTTCGTGGCGACCTGGTATGTGATCGCCGTGCTCATCGTCATGGCCGTCGGGGCGATCGCCGGCTCGCGGGTTCTGCGCTGGTAAATGGTGGGCGCGACAGGGATCGAACCTGTGACCCTCCCATGTCAACGCGGTTCTGGCCTATTTTGCCGCCGCTTGTCAGATTCTTCTTTGCTATGCTGTCTAACTGAAAAAGATAGCGATTGTCGTTCGCTAGCCATTTCCGGCAATGGCTGGGAGTGGCTGCCGTTTCCAGGAGAAACGAGGCAATTGCACTCCCGTCGTCCCCGTTGGATTCGTGAATGGGAAGGCCTATACTGCCGCAAACTTAGTTCATCCGCGATGAAGCTCGCGTAGGCCACGTTGGAGTAACAACCAACGGCGGGTAATGGCTTCTACCGAATGGGAGAAGCCTATGCTCACGGCAGTTGCGCTGCAGATCCTGCAGACCACGGTCGTTGTCGTCGCCGCACCTCTCTATGCCGGGGTTTTAGCGCGGGCTGAGGCGATTGTTCAGTCGAAGCGCGGCCCGAGCGTTCTGCAGCCCTATCGTGACCTTTCCAAGCTACTGCGCAAGGGAAGCGCCGTCTCCGAGAACGCTTCGTGGATTTTTCGCGGAGCGCCGTTCGTTGCATTCTCCTGCTATCTGACGGTTTCGGCGATTGTACCGATCATCACCGACGAGCCGCTGCCGCTCGCCTTTCTCGCCGACCTGATCGGGGGCGCCTTTGTGCTGAGCCTGGCGGGCTTTGCGATCGCGCTCGCCGCGCTCGATACGGCAAGCCCGCTGGGCGGTCTTGGTGCCAGCCGCACGACCTGGATCGGCAGTCTCGCCGAACCCGCGCTGATTCTCGTCTTCTTTACCGTCGCCGCCGTCTCGCGCTCCGACAATCCCTATTTTGAGAACCACACGATCGCCAACTCGGCCACCGCGTATGTCCTGCCGACGCATTTGCTCGGGCTCGTCGCTTTCTTCATACTCGTGCTTGCCGAAAACGGGCGAATTCCGATCGACAATCCCACCGGATCGATCGAGATTTCAATGATCGAAGAAAGTCGCGTGCTCGAATATTCAGGCCGCGAGTTCGCGCTCATTAAATGGGGCGGCTGGATGAAGCTGTTCCTGCTTTCCTCCATCTTCATGAACGTCTTCGTCATCCCCTGGGGCTTGGGGCACGCCGACTCGTTCATCGGCGGCCTGCAAGGGACGCTGGCTTTGTTCGGCAAGTTGGCGATCTGCGGATTTGTGATCGTGGTGATCGACAGTTCCTTCGCCAAACTGCGGCTCTTCCGCATCGCCGAGTTTCTCGGCGCCTCGTTCCTGTTCGCGTTAATCGGCATCATAACCGGGTACGTGATCGGCAAGTAGGAGCAGCACATGACGATCTTCAGCGAAGCCGTGCTGCTAGATCTCCTGTCCGTGGCGATCCTCCTGCTGACCTTTGCTTGTCTCGGCTCAAAACTTTTCGATCGTTATGTCGCCTATTATGCCCTGCAGTCGATCGTGCTTTCGGCGGCGATCGCGCTCGTCGCCTATTATCTCGGCGCCTGGGATTTATGGGCGCTGGCGGTGATCACGTTTCTCGTCAAAGGCGTGGGTATTCCCGTCGCGATCCGCCGCTACCTGATCATCCGGCTCGAACTGAAGCGCGACGTCGCGATCTCCACCGGCATCTCGACGTCGCTCATCATCGGGGCGCTGCTCACCGCTTTTGCCTACTTCGCCGTCAGCCCGTCAAGTCTTCCCGACGGCCTCATCGCCACCTCGTCCGTGTCGCTTTCGACCGCCATCATCCTGCTCGGTGGACTCTGCATGGTGGTGCGACGCAACACCGTGGCGCAGCTGATCGGCTGGCTGATTCTTGAGAACGGCGTGTTCCTGGGGGCGATCGCATTGGTCGCCACGTTTCCGTTCATCGTCGAGGCGGGAATCTTTCTCGACTTAGTCGCCGGCGTCTTGATCATGCTCACCTTCGTCTCCGGGCTTGCGCACCGTCTGGCGACGACCAACGCTAGCGAATTGCGGGAGCTCCGCGAATGACCCTCATGCTGGTCATCCTCGTCTGCTGCCTGCCGCTCGCCGGCGTCATAGCCGCGAGCGCCGGGATGCGCGCCAAAGGCATCGGCGTGGCGAGCGCGGCGGGAGGCACAGGCGCGTTCGCGGCGGCATGCGCGCTTGCCGTCCGCGTCCTCGCCGACGGTTCCTATGCGGCGGGCGGCGGAACCGTATACATCGATCCGTTGTCGGCATTCTTCGTCGTTACCGTTAGCGCCGTCGTGGCGCTGGCCGGCATCGGTTCGATCTCCTACCTTTGCGTCGAGGAAGAACGCCACGCATTGAGCCGGCTGCAGCTACGCCTCTACGGCATTTCCTTCGGCTTCTTCGCTTCGCTCATGTTGGCGTCGCTGGAGACTGGCAACCTCGGTCTGCTCTGGGTGCTCATCGAAGCCTCGACGCTCGCAAGCGCGGTTCTCGTCGCGCTCGAAGGGCGCGCGACCTCGCTCGAGGCGGCATGGAAATACATTATCATCAGCTCGTTCGGGGTGACGATCGCCCTGGTCGGAACCCTGTTCCTTTACTATTCGGCGAACGAGCTTCGTCTTTCACCCGATCAGCGGCTCATTTGGCCGGCGCTTTTCGGGAACGCCGGCGCGCTTGAGGCGGCAAGTCTAAAACTCGCTTTCCTGCTTGCGGTGGTCGGCTACGGGACCAAGGTCGGCTTGGCGCCGATGCACACGTGGCTGCCGGATGCGCATGCCGAGGCGCCAAGCCCGGCCAGCGCGATGCTTTCGGCGGCGCTGCTCAATACCGGCATGTATGCAATCATACGCTTTAAGGCACTGACGAACGCCCAACTCGGGTCGTATGGGAACGGCATACTGTTGGTGTTTGGCTTCGCTTCCATCGCCATCGGCGCGCTTTTCATGGTGCGGCGGAGGAATTTCAAGCGGCTGTTTGCTTATTCGTCGGTCGAGCACATGGGCATCATCGCCGTCGCGCTCGGCTTCGGCGGCGTTCTCGGCATCTATGGCGCGCTCCTCCATACGATCAATCACGCCATCGGCAAGTGCATGCTGTTTCTCACCAGCGGTGAGGTGATGCTCCGCTACAGAACGACGATCGTGAATGACATTGGCGGCGTGATGGGCCCCGCCCCCGTCGTCGGCACGGCTTTGCTGCTTGGTTCGATCGCCATTCTCGGCTCGCCGCCTTTCGGCCTCTTTCTCTCGGAATTTACGATCGTGCGGGCCGGTTTCACCGGACATGCGGGTTTGACATTCCTTCTGCTCGCTTTGCTGGTAGTCGCCTTCGTAGCCTTTGCGTACACCACAGCTTCGATGGCGCTAGGCAAGGAGCACGGTGAGCTTTTGCTTCCGTCGGCGCCGCTTCGTTTTATCGGCGGACTGCCGCTGGTGGTCGGGCTGCTCGCTCTGCTGCTGCTCGGCCTCTGGATCCCGAGCGGAGTCAATACGCTGATCTTGCGTTCGATTGGTGCCATCACATGAACCGCGCCGAAACGATGCAGGAGTTTTCTGCATTGCGGGCGCTGCGCGATGCTGTGAGCTCATGCGCGGTCGTGCAACGACAAGGGGGCGTGGTGGAGGTGCGGATCGACGCGCAAGAGCTGGAATCCGCCGCGCGCAGC
>JASHUD010000178.1 GCA_030040215.1 Methylovirgula sp. | reverse complement strand
GCCGTGGAGGCGGCCGGCGACGTCGATACCCTGCTGCTCGACAAGACCGGCACGATCACGCTCGGCAACCGCCAGGCGGCGGCCTTCATCCCGCTTGCCGGCGTGAGCGAGGCGGAGCTCGCGGATGCCTCGCAACTTGCCTCTCTTTCCGACGAAACGCCCGAAGGACGTTCAATCGTCGTCCTCGCCAAAGAAAGGCACGGGATCAGAGGGCGCGACATGACGACCCTGAATGCAAAATTCATCCCTTTCTCGGCGCAAACGCGGATCAGCGGCATCGATACCAGCGAAGGCGCGGTGCGCAAGGGCGCCGTCGATGCGGTTCTGGCCTATGTCCGCGCGCTTACACCGCCGGTGCCCGTGCCCGACTCCGCCGTTCGAGAATTAACGGCCAAATCCGACGAGATCGCGAAATCCGGTGCCACACCGCTGGCCGTCGCCAGGAACGGCCGCTTGCTCGGCCTCATCAACCTCAAGGACATCGTGAAGGGCGGCATCCGGGACCGTTTCCAGGAGCTCAGGCGGATGGGCATCCGCACCGTGATGATCACCGGCGACAATCCGCTCACCGCCGCCGCCATCGCCGCAGAATCCGGCGTCGACGATTTCCTCGCGCAAGCGACGCCGGAAACCAAGCTGAAATTGATCCGCGCTGAGCAGGCGCAGGGCAAGCTCGTCGCCATGTGCGGCGACGGCACCAACGACGCGCCGGCGCTCGCCCAGGCCGATGTCGGCGTCGCCATGAATACCGGCACCATGGCGGCGCGCGAGGCCGGCAACATGGTCGATCTCGACAGCGATCCGACCAAGCTCATCGAGATCGTCGAGATTGGAAAGCAGCTGCTGATTACCCGCGGGGCGCTCACCACATTCTCGATCGCCAACGACGTGGCGAAATATTTCGCCATCATCCCGGCAATGTTCCTCGCCTTTTATCCGCAGCTTCAAGCGCTGAACATCATGCATCTGAGGACGCCGCAGAGCGCCATCCTTTCGGCGATCATTTTCAACGCACTGATCATCATCGCACTCGTGCCGCTCGCGCTCAAAGGTGTTGCCTATCGTCCGCTCGGCGCGGCGAATATCTTGCGCCGCAACCTCCTAATCTACGGCCTCGGCGGCATCATCGCACCATTCGTCGGCATCAAGCTGATCGACATGGCGGTGTCGGCTGTCGGCCTTGCGTGAGGACAAACCATGCTGAAACAAATCCGCCCGGCGATTTTGATGATTGTCGTGATGACGATCATCACGGGCTTGATCTATCCGCTGGGGATGACCGGCATCGCCCAGGTCCTCTTCAATCGCCAGGCGAACGGCAGCTTGATCGACAAGGACGGGAAAATCGTCGGTTCCGAATTGATCGGCCAGAACTTCACGAGCGAAAAATATTTCCACGGCCGCCCGTCGGCGACCACCGAGCCAGATCCCAAGGACCCGACCAAAACCATCGCCGTCCCCTATGCGGCGGACAATTCGACGGGCTCCAATCTTGGGCCGACTTCGAAAGCGCTCGTCGAACGGGTCAAAGCCGATGCCGCCAAATTGCGGGCCGAGAACCCCGGCGTACCGGTGCCGGTCGATCTCGTCACCACCTCGGCGAGCGGGCTCGATCCCGACATTACGCCGGCGGCGGCGTTCTTTCAGGTCTCGCGCGTCGCCAAGGCACGCAAGATCTCCGAGGAGCGCCTGCGCGCTCTCGTCGAGGCACACGTCGAACAGCGCTTCCTCGGCGTCATTGGCGAGCCACATGTCAATGTGCTGGACCTCAATCTCGCTCTCGACGGATTCAAAAGCTGAATGGACTACAAGTCGGCGACGATAGGCGACATCATTCCAGCCCGCGCTGCGAACAATAGGCTCGGAAAAATCCCGTCACGGGAAACCGCGGCTTCCGCCGTAATTTGGCGGAGCAGATTGATCTCCTGGTCGGTGCCGTCGACTGTGAGAATAAGCCTTTTGAGCGACCACGCGCCATTTTGCTTAGTGGCCACCAGGAAGACGCGGCCCGTGGCCTTGCTGCCGAACGCGGAAAAGCTGAGCGTCGCCCGTCCCGATGTCCCAACGACCGAGATTGTGCCCACGGGAGAGCCGCACGAAATCGGTTTGCCGAGAGCATTGGCCGCTTCCGCGCTGGCCTCGAGTTTGGCCACGCCGAGTGCGTAGGCTTCGGAGTATCCAAGGAGATAGAAAAAGCTGCCGAACAAACCAGCATAGAGAAGGATCACGCTGACCCAGATGACGGCTCCCCAAATCGCCCACAAACGCTGGACCCGTTTGAAATGTTCGAGACTCTCCCAACGTCCGTTGCGCCATGCCCATTTGCTGCCCTTCGCTCCGAGGACAAAGGGCATAATGAGGGTGCCGAAAAAGGGAATGAGCGTGAGTAGCGCTATAAAAGTATTGTTCCCAATGCCCCATATCCAATTCAGCAGGAACGCGCCCCAGTTCCAGCGATCGATCTCTGCAGGGACGGTCTTCGGATCAATGCGTGCGCTGGGGTCCGCCATATCCAGTCCTTCGGCGCGCCTGGTTTGCAGTTGTGCTCGAATGAAACGCGACGCAAGACTCTTGGCACGCCGCTTGCCGGGCGGCAACTGTGACGTCGTTAACTTCGCTCGCATGACGTTGCCAGCTCTATGGGTGTAAAATGCTGTGATGATCGAGAAACGCGCTCCTATCGACCGCCGTCCTTCGCCCGACGTCTTGTTGCAGGAAGCTCAGAGCAGTGCGCGCGGGCGGCTGAAGATCTTTCTCGGCGCCGCGCCCGGCGTCGGCAAGACCTATGAAATGCTGCTCACCGCGCAGGCCAAACGCCGCGAGGGACTGGATGTCGTCGTCGGTGTCGTCGAAACGCATGGCCGCAAAGAGACGGAAGCCCTTCTTGCCGGCCTCGAGATCGTGCCGCTGCGGACGATCCCCTACAACGGCCGCAGTCTCGCCGAGATGGACCTCGACGCCATTTTGGCGCGCCATCCGCGTTTGGTGCTCGTCGACGAGCTTGCCCATACCAACGCGCCGGGCAGCCGCCATCCGAAACGCTACCTCGATGTCGAAGAGATTCTTGCCGCTGGCATCGACGTTCACACCACCCTTAATATCCAGCATGTCGAAAGCCTGAACGACATCGTTACGCGGATCACGCGGGTGCGGGTTCGCGAGACCGTTCCCGATTCGATCATCGACCGCGCCGACGACGTCGAAGTTGTGGACCTAACGCCCGAGGATCTCATCGCCCGCCTGCGCGAAGGCAAGGTATACGTGCACGATCAGGCGGTGCGCGCGACGGAAAACTATTTTTCGCCGGGCAATCTCACGGCGCTGCGCGAACTGGCACTGCGCCGCACCGCGCAGCGGGTCGACGAGCAGATGGTCGATTATATGCGCTTGCATGCGATCGATGGACCTTGGCCGGCGGGCGATCGTGTGCTCGTCGGCGTCAACGGCGCATCCGGCGGTCCGGCGCTGGTGCGGCTTGCGCGTCGCATCGCCGATCGCCTGCGCGCCCCGTGGGAGGCGATCCATGTCGAGACGGCGCGAGAACTGCGCGCCGGCGAGAGCGAACGCCGCGAAATCGCCGAATCCTTGCGACTCGCCGCACGTCTTGGCGGCGCCCCCGTCACGTTGCCCGGCGAAGACGTCGCCGCCGCGATCCTCGATTATGCGCAATCGCACAATGTTACACACATTCTTGTCGCTCCCGCGAGCCGTGCACGCTGGTTCGATTTTATTCGCGGGTCGGTGACGCAAAGACTCATTCGCGATGCTGGCGGCATCAACGTCCACGTCGTCGCTGGCGAACCGGCACGCAGGAGCGCCGGGCCTGCGCAAGCACCGGGCTCGGCGCGGGAGAACTGGACCGCCTATGCCGAAAGTTTCGGCTTCGTTGTTATCGCCTGCATCGCCGCGCTGATCTTGCGCCAGACGTTTGCCGTCTCGAACCTAGCGCTGGTCTTTTTGGTCGGCGTCTTGGCGAGCGCGGTCAATTTCGGTTTGTGGCCGTCCCTCTTTGCCTGTCTTGTCAGCGTGCTCGCCTTCAACTTCTTCCTTCTGCCGCCGCTCTACACGTTCACGATCGCCGACCCGGAAAACGTGGTTACTCTGTTCTTCTTTGGCGTTGTGGCAGTCATTGCCAGCAATCTGATGGCGCGCCTTCGCGCCCAGGCAATCACCGCGCGCCAGCGTGCGCGGGTTACCGAAGAGCTCTACCTCTTCAGCCGCAAGCTTGCCGGAGCCGCCGACCTCGACGAAGTATTGTGGGCGAGCGTCTATCAGATTGCGCTGCTCCTCAAGGTACGGGTCGTACTGCTGCTTCCCGAAGACGGCAGGCTGGCGCTGAAAGCCGGATTTCCACCGGAAGACCGGCTCGACGAGGCGGATCTTGCCGCCGCGCAATGGTGCTTCGAAAAGAACCAGGCGGCAGGGCGCGGCGCCGATACGCTGCCGGGAGCCAAGCGCCTGTTTACGCCGATGCGCACCGGGCGCGGTGCGGTTGGCGTGATCGGCATTGATTCGGATCGCGCCGGCGTGTTGCTCATGCCCGAGGAAAGCCGGCTCCTCGATTCGCTCTCCGATCAGGCGGCGCTTGCCATCGAGCGTATTTATCTCGCGAAAGACATCGCCGCGGCGCGGCTCGCCGCGGAGACGGACCGGCTGCGGCAAGCGCTGCTCACCTCAATCTCGCACGATTTGCGCACGCCGCTCGCCTCGATCATCGGTTCGGCGAGCAGCCTTGCCGCGCACGGCGCGGAGCTCGATGCGCCGGTGCGCGTCGCGCTGCTGAAGACCATTCAGGAGGAAGCCGAGCGGCTGAACCGGTTCATCGGCAACCTTCTCGATATGACGCGCCTCGAATCCGGTGCGTTTGCGCCACGGACCAGTCTGGCCGATCTTTCCGATCTGGTCGGCGCCGCCTTGCAAAGAGCGCAACGAATCTTGGGCGACCATACGATCGAAATCGCCTTGGAACCGGGATTACCGATGCTCGCGCTCGACGTGGTGCTGATGGAGCAAGTGCTGTTCAATCTTCTCGACAACGCCGCCAAATACGCGCCGATGGGCTCCAAGATCGCAATCCGCGCGCACCAAGACGGCAACAGCGTGGTGCTCGAAGTCAGCGACGAGGGCGAAGGAATTCCGCCGGCCGATTGCGAGCGGATCTTCGACAAATTCTTCCGCGTACATCATACCGACCGGCAGCGGGTCGGCACCGGACTGGGGCTGGCGATCTGCCGCGGTTTCATCGAGGCCATGGGAGGCACGATTTCCGCCGCCAACCGCGCCGACCATAGCGGCGCGATCTTCACCCTGCGGCTGCCGGTTCCCGCGGCGCAGCCCGCCGAGGCTCCGGCATGAGCGCGCTTTCGGGTCAGCTGCGCGTACTGGTCGTCGACGACGAGCCGGCGATTCTTCGTTTTCTGCGGCCGAGCCTTGCCACCCAAGGCTACATTGTCTCCGAAGCGTCCGACGGCAAAAGCGCCCTCGAAGCGGTCCGTCGCAAGGCGGCCGACGTGGTGGTGCTTGACCTCGGACTGCCCGACATGGACGGGCTCGAGGTAATCCGGCGACTGCGCGATGCGGGTGAAACGCTGCCGATCATCATACTCTCCAGCCGCGAGGCGGAAGATGCGAAAGTGAAGGCGCTCGATCTCGGTGCCGACGATTACGTGACGAAGCCTTTCGGCATCGACGAACTGCTCGCCCGCGTTCGCGCCGCGCAACGCCACCGGCTTCAGCAACAGGGTGAGAAGGCGATCTTTCGCAGCGGCGATCTCACGGTCGATCTCGTGCGCCGAATCGTGACGGTGCGCGGCCAAGAGATAAAATTCTCGCCGCGCGAATATGACGTCTTGCGGCTGCTCGTGGCGCACGCGGGCAAAGTGCTCACGCACCGGTTTCTGTTGCACGAAGTTTGGGGCGGGAATGTCGACGTTCAGTACCTGCGGATCTATGTCCGGGCGCTGCGGCAGAAGATCGAGGTCGAACCGGAACGCCCCAGCCATATTCTTACCGAAACCGGCGTCGGCTACCGGCTGCGCGTCCAGGATTGAATTCGAGGCAGGCTATGGACGTCGCTGAACTTCTCCCCGAGGATCATGTGATTTGTGCACTGCGCGCCGCCGCAAAAGCGCAGCTTCTCCAGGAACTCGCGCGGCGTGCTTCTGCGGCACTGAACATACCGCAGAAGCATATTCTCGCGGCGCTGGAAGCGCGTGAAAAGCTCGGCTCGACGGGGCTCGGCCAAGGATTTGCCCTGCCGCATGCGCGCATCGAGGGGCTAGGCGGGTTCTTCGCTCTTTTCGCCAAGCTGGCGCGGCCGATCGGCTACGACGCTGTCGACGAAAAGCCGGTCGATCTCGTCTTCTTGCTGCTCATTCCGCTGGAAGCAGGCAGCGAACCGATGACGATTATGGCCGGCGTGACGCGCCGCATCCGCGATCCGCAATTCGTATCGCGGCTGCGCAAGGCCGAGAGCGTGGCGGCCCTCCACGCATTGCTTGCCGCGAACGAGTCATGAGCCGATGCGGCCCCTTCGCGGCAGTCCGAAATAAACTCAATGGTATAAAGGGCCCAGCCGCGGCCATATGGCAGTTTCTAGAGGTTGATTGTCGCATTGCCCATCGCCGCCTTGCGGGCAATATGCGGGCATGAATGCAAATGTCCTTGCCGTCCTGGTCATCGACGAGAACCGCGTCCGCGCTTCAATCATAGAGGCCGGCCTGCGAGAGGCGGGACATCATAACGTGACCATTCTTCACGACGTCGCCGGCGTCGCGCGCAGGATCGCCGAAATAAATCCGGACGTCATCGTGATCGATTTGGGAAATCCCAACCGGGACATGCTCGAGAACATGTTTCAGCTTTCCCGCGCGGTCCGGCGTCCTGTCGCCATGTTCGTCGATCGCTCGGATCTGGAGTCTATGGAAGCCGCCATCGAAGCCGGCGTGTCGGCCTATGTGGTCGACGGGCTGAAGCAGGAGCGCGTTAAGCCGATCCTCGATTTGGCGGTCAGTCGCTTCAATGCCTATTCGCGTCTTATGCATGAACTCGAGGAAGCCCGCGGCGAGCTCGAAAATCGCAAAGTCGTCGAGCGTGCCAAGGGCATCCTCATGAAGTCGCGCGGGCTTTCGGAGGAGGGGGCCTACGCGCTCTTGCGCAACGCAGCGATGAATCAGAACCGCAAAATCTTGGAAATCGCCCAGAGTCTCATAACGGCAGCACGTCTGCTCGATCCCGGAGGCGAGTCATGAGCCGATCGCAGCAGATTACGGCCGGCTTCATGCCGCTGCTCGACAGCGCCCTTATCGTTGTCGCGAAGGAGAAGGGCTTTGCCGAGACCGAGGGCGTGGATCTCGCGCTGATGCGCGAGACGTCCTGGGCCAATATCCGTGACAGGCTCGCCGTCGGCCATTTCCAGGTCGCGCATATGCTGGCGCCGATGCCCATCGCCTGCAATCTCGGCCTCACGCCGCTCGTCTCCCGAACAATCGCGGCGATAGCGCTCGGACTCGGTGGGAATGCCTTGACGGTCTCCAACGCTCTCTGGGAGCGAATGGTCGAGCATGGCGCGCCCGCGAACCTGGACGCGGCGGCCGTCGGCATGGCCCTGAAGACGGTCGTAAGCGAGATTAGAAACCTGGGCGGCGCACGCTTGCGCTTCGCCATCGTGCATCCGCATTCCGGACATAACTACGAGTTGCGCTATTGGCTCGCGGCAAGCGGTATCGATCCGGATCGGGATATCGAAATCATCGTCCTGCCGCCGCCTTTGATGGCCGATGCGATTGGTACGGGAAATATTGATGGCTATTGCGTCGGCGAGCCTTGGAACACCGCGGCGGTCGCGCTCGGGCGCGGCAACATTGCGACGGTTAAAGCGGCGATCTGGAGATCGAGTCCTGAGAAGGTCCTCGGAGCGCGGGCACAATGGGCGGAGGCCAATCCGGAGTCTTTGGCCGCGCTGTTGCGCGCGCTCTATAAGGCCGGGCAATGGTGCGCCGAAGAAGGCAATAGGGCCGAGTTGGCCGCGCTCTTGGCGAAACCCGCCTATGTCGGCCAGCCGGTCGAATGGATGCTGCCGGCGCTCTCTGGCGAAATCCGCGTGGCCGGCGGCACGGTCATCCGTGTCGAGGACTTCTTCGTGCCCTTCGCCAAGGCAGCCACCTTCCCTTGGAAAAGCCACGCCCTGTGGTTCTACACGCAGATGGTCCGCTGGGGCCAAATCCAGCATGATAAGGCCAACGAATCCATTGCCCGCGACACTTACCGGCCGGATGTCTATCGAGCCGCGCTGAAGCCGCTTGGCGTGGCACTGCCTGGCGCCAACGCCAAGGTCGAAGGCGCTCTCAAGACGGCAACGCCAGTCGGCTCCAGCGGCGCAAGTTTGACGCTCGGTCCCGACGGGTTTTTTGATGGCGGCCTTTTCGATCCGGATGAGATCGACCGCTACATCGCCGAGCAGGCAAAATCGCAAATCTAATTGAATGCAATGATGCACGAGCCTTGTGCAGCTGCCTCCCGTGCCTGCCAACGAATTCATCGACCCGTCGCCTTTGGCCTCGCTTTTGGTTTTGTAATATGCTGATTTTAAACACTATTATTGTGATCTGCATTTCGGCACGGTTCCTGCTTGCCTAATGCCAGGCCAACGCGGCCATCCGGCGTCCAACGACGGGCGCTTCCCAAGCAAAGTCGCTGTCTGATGCCGCTCCTTCCCAATGAAGGACGCGAAACGATTGCGTGCGGCTTCAAGCTTTTCGTCAGGCAAAGTCAACGTTGCGCGAGAAATTATGGCTTTCAACCGATTTCAGTTCAGCTCTCCCGCGCGGGCGCTGTTGATCTCCACTGTGGCTTTCACGCTCTGCTTCGCAGTGTGGACGATTTTTTCGATCATCGGCATTCGCATCAAACAGGAGCTCGGTCTTGATGAAACCGAGTTCGGCCTCCTCGTCGGCGTCCCCGTCCTGACAGGATCGCTCGTTCGAGTCGTGCTGGGCGTATGGACCACCCGTTACGGCGGACGGCTTGTTTACACATTGACGATGCTGGCGGCGGCGCTTTCGACGTTTCTTCTCGCCTTCGCGAAGACCTATCCGCAGATGCTGATTGCGGGCCTGGGCGTCGGTCTCGCCGGCGGCTCTTTCGCAGTCGGCATCGCCTATGTGTCGTCCTTCTTTCCGGCAGAGAAGCAGGGCACGGCGCTCGGCGTATTCGGCGCAGGCAACGTCGGCGTCGCATTGACCAAATCCTTGGCGCCCTTCGTTCTCATTGCCTGGGGATGGCAAGCGGTGGCGGAAATCTGGGCGGCCGTCCTGGCCGCGATGGCGATCGTCTTCTGGTTCACGACGAGCGAGGCGCCGCGCGTCACGCCGCGTAAGGCGAGCTTCGTCGAAGAATTCACGCCGCTCAGGAACCTGCAGGTCTGGCGCTTCGCATTTTACTACTTCTTCGCATTCGGCGGCTTTGTCGCACTCTCGCTTTGGCTGCCGCATTATCTGATCGGCGCCTATGGCTTCAACATCAAGACGGCCGGCATCATTGCCACGGCCTATTCGATCCCTGCCAGTCTGTTTCGCGCCTACGGCGGCATTCTGTCGGATGGAATCGGAGCCCGCAAGGTCATGTATCTGATGCTCGCGACCTCGGCCGCGGCGAGTTTGATTCTCTCGCTGCCGGCCGCTCACGCCGGACAGAGCGCGTCACTCGTCGCAATCGGCCCCATCGCCTTCATCGTCATAATCTTTGCGCTCGGATTTTTCATGAGCCTGGGCAAGGCCGCCGTCTACAAACACATCGCGAGCTACTACCCCGGCAGTGTCGGAGCCGTCGGCGGTCTCGTTGGCATGGTGGGAGGATTGGGCGGCTTTGTCCTGCCGATCGCTTTCGGTGCGCTCAAGGACGCGACGGGGCTCTGGTCGAGTTGCTTCATGCTGCTCTCAGTGGCGGCAGTGACCTTGCTCGGCTGGATGCATCTTGCCGTCCGCAGCTTGCATCGCGACACAGTTTCTGCCGCCGCTCTCGGCGCCGCTGAATGAGCGGTCCCAGAGAATATAAAGAACAACACGAGGCTTTGTGATTATGACAACCGGGATTGCTTGCGAACCAGGGAATGAGATCATGACTCCAAAGCAAATCGAGCTTGTTCAGGCCTCCTTCGCAAGAGTGGCCCCGAACGTCGACGTCGTGGCCGCTCTCTTCCATGGGCGCCTCTTCGAGATCG
>JASHUD010000177.1 GCA_030040215.1 Methylovirgula sp. | reverse complement strand
CCCTTCAAGTTACGGCGCGAGAACGGCCGCGTTTTTGGGCGTGGCGCTTGCGACATGAAAGGGTTCGACGCGCTCTGCCTCGCCATGATCCCGGAGTTTCAAGCGGCGCGGCTTACGCGCCCGATTCATATCATGTTGAGCTACGACGAAGAAATCGGCTGTCAGGGCGGCCTCGATACGATCGCGCGACTCGGGCGCGATCTGCCGCGTCCCGGCGCGGCGATCGTCGGCGAGCCGACCGCGATGCAGGTCGCCGATGCGCATAAGAGCATCGCCACCTATCAAACTCTCGTGCGCGGCAAGGAAGCCCACTCGGCGCGCCCGCAACTCGGCGCCAGTGCGATCGAAGCAGCCTGCAAGCTTGTGGCCGAGCTTTACCGCTTCGCCGATGCGACCAAGACGAGCGATCCGCGCTTCGATCCGCCCTATTCGACCGTTCACGTCGGCACGATCCACGGCGGGACGGCGCGCAACATCCTCGCCAAAAATTGCTTCTTCCAATGGGAATTTCGCGGGCTGCCCGGCGTGCCGCAGAATGCGGCGCTCGGTCGCCTCAATGCCTGCGCGGCGGATATCGTCAATCCCAGCCTGCGGATCGAAACGCAAATCGAGGCGGAAGTTCCCGGGCTTACGGCCGCGCCGGGCTCGGTCGCCGAACAGCTTGCGTTGAAAGCCGCGCGGATGGAGCACGCGACGACGGCGCCGTTTGCGAGCGAAGCGGGGCAATTCCAGAAAGCGCAGATTCCGGCCGTCGTTTGCGGGCCGGGTTCGATTGCGCAGGCGCATCAGCCGGACGAATATGTCGAGATCGCCCAGCTCGAAGCGGGCATCGCGTTCATGCGCAGGCTCGCCGCGCAACTGACGTAACGACCTGTTCACACCCGCTTCGCAAGGAAGGTCATGCGTGCCTGATTGTGGCCGATGTTGTGGTCGAGACGCCGCGCCTCGAAGCCCCGCGTCGCCAACAGCCGCTGCATGTCGGGAATGGCGAAAGTGGTCAGCCCCATCCTGCCGCGCCTTCTGCGGTAGCGCGAGAAGAATGCGGCGAATAGGCCGCGCAGAGCGGCAAGAAGAAACCCGCCGCGATAGGCGAATTCGACGAGCGCCCAGGAATCGGTCAGCGCGTCGACGTGCGGCGGGATGATGTCGGCGACGACGAGCCGACCGCCGAGCTTCAATTTCGCCGCAGCATAGGCGACGAGCGCGCCGCATTCCTCGCGGCTCAAATACTGCAAAATCGAATTGCACATCATCAGATCGAGATTCGAGTCCGGCAGGGCTTCGAGCCCGGCGCGATCGAGCACGGCGATCTTTGGATTTGCCTTGTAGCGGGCGCGGAGTGACGTTTCGATCTTTGCGATCGGATCGTAAAGATAAAGCTTGCCGCATTTCTCGGCGAGGAAATCGGCGGCGAGCGCCTCGCCGCAGCCATAGTCGAGCAGCACCGCGTCGGGCGACGGAATGAGCGCCGCGATCTCCTTGCCGACACCGGCATAATACAACGCGCGATGCCGGCTGTTCACATAAAGCACTTGGTCGCCGCTCCAGAAGTCGCGCCTGGACATGGATTAACGTCCATTCTTCGATCACGCAAAACTATCGCGTTCCCGGGCAGCGGAGAACCTCGACGGTCACGTGGCTCAAGCCCGGGAGATCCGTGAGCCGCGCCTTATGCTCCTGCGGCGATTTCGGGTGATCGCTGACGATCGATATGACCGCGGCGCGGTGTCCGGGACCGAGGCGCCACAGATGCAGATCGGAGACGAAATCGCCGTCGGTCTCGAGGCGCGCCTTGATCGCCTCGCGAAGATGATCGTCCGGCGTGACGTCGAGGAGCACGCTGCCCGAATCGCGCAAAAGTCCATACGACCAACTCAGGATCACGCCCATGCCGATGAGGCAGACGGCGGGATCCATGAAGACAAGCCCGAAATTGCGCGCGAGCAGCAGGCCGCCGATGGCAAGCAGCGAGGTAGCCGCATCGGCGAGCACATGCACATAGGCGGCGCGCAGATTGTGGTCGGCATCGTCGTGGCCGCGGCGATGATGGCGATCGCGATGCTCTGCATCGCGCAGCAGCCAGGCGCTCGCAAGATTGATCGATAGCCCCAGCACCGCGATCGCCAGCGCCTCGTCATAGGCGATGCCGCGGGGATGGATCAAGCGGGTGACCGACTCGTAGGCGATCAACAACGCGACGAGAGCGAGCGCCAGACCGCTCGCAAAGGCGGCAAGATCGCCGAACTTGCCGGTACCGAAGGCGAGGCGCGGATCGTTTGCGTAGCGGCGCGCGCAGACATAGGCAAGCGCGGCGATGCCGAGCGCCGCCGCGTGGGTCGACATGTGAAGGCCGTCGGCGATCAGCGCCATCGAGCCGAACATCACCCCGCCGCCGATCTCGGCGATCATCATCGCCGCCGTGAGCGCGACGACGAGCAGCGTGCGCCGCTCGTTGGCGGCATGATGCCGGCCCAAATAAACGTGCGGATGGGTGAACCCATCGAGGGAGTGATCGTGCATCAGACCGCAACCCGCAAAGTGCAGACCGGGCGCTCGCTGCGCCCCCTACTTCAGGAAAACATAGATGTCGACGGCGAGATTTGGATCCTCCGCGCTGGTCAGCTCGCTCAAATATTCCTCGATGAAGAAATCGCGCGCTTCGAGGTCTTTCTCATCGAGATAGGCGGTGATGAGGTCGTAGGTCGAATCGATGTCGTCGTAAGGGCCGCGATGCTGAAATTTAATCGCCTTGCCGGAGGGCGAGGAGGCAAGCTGCACATCGCCGGAAAACGCCGCTGCCGGCTTGGCGGCGAGCGGCACCATCGCCTCATAGGAAAAGCCGCTATCGTCGGTTTCCGTGAACACGGTAAACGGCGATCCGGCGGGCTTAAGCCCGGCCTTATCCAACACCGCTTCGATCTTGGCGAGCGAATCTTTGATCGCAGCGAACCCGTCGTCCCATTTGGCCTTGCCGGCAAGCATCGCGGTCGGACGCGACGGCACGTCGATGGTCTCGACGGTCGCCTCGCTGGGCACGCCCGGCGAGCCTCGCTCAGGTTCGTTTCCTGGGATCGGCGCGTTCGGCGCGGAAATGGGCGGGGCGGCCGGAGCGGAAGGCGAAGCAACGGGAGCGACCGGGGCGGGCGTGACGGCTGCAGGCGGAGTTTGTGTCGCCGGAGCGGGAGTTGTCGCCATGCCCGGGGCGGAAACCGCAGGAGTGGTCTGCGCCTGTGCATGAGCTTGAGCGGCGTGAAAGGCAACGGCAAGGACAATAGC
>JASHUD010000176.1 GCA_030040215.1 Methylovirgula sp. | reverse complement strand
ATGTGGAAATCGCCGAACGGGACGATCCGCAACATCCTCGGCGGCGTCATCTTCCGCGAGCCGATCATCTGCCGGAATGTGCCGCGCCTCGTGCCCGGCTGGACCGCGCCGATCGTCGTCGGCCGTCATGCCTTCGGCGACCAATACCGGGCGGTCGATTTCAAAGTGCCGGGCAGCGGGCGGCTTTCCATTAAGTTCGAGGGCGACGACGGCAAGGTCATCGAGAAGGAAGTGTTCAGCTTCCCGGGCGCCGGCGTGGCGCTTGCCATGTACAATCTCGACGATTCGATCCGCGATTTTGCGCGCGCCTCGCTGAATTACGGGCTGCTGCGCAAATATCCGGTCTTTCTCTCGACCAAGAACACGATCCTCAAGTTCTACGACGGCCGTTTCCGCGATATTTTCCAGGAGGTCTACGAGAAAGAATTCAAAGAGCAGTACAAGGCGGCGCGGATCACCTATGAGCACCGGCTGATCGACGACATGGTCGCCTCGGCGCTCAAATGGTCGGGCGGTTATGTCTGGGCCTGCAAGAACTATGACGGCGACGTGCAGTCGGATTCGGTCGCGCAAGGCTTCGGCTCGCTCGGGCTCATGACCTCGGTGTTGCTGACGCCGGACGGCAAGACGGTCGAAGCGGAAGCCGCGCACGGCACCGTGACGCGGCATTACCGCGAATATCAGAAGGGCAGGGAGACTTCGACGAATTCCATCGCGTCGATCTTTGCGTGGACGCGGGCGCTCGCCCACCGCGCCAAGCTCGACGACAATGCCGAGCTCGCCAAATTCGCCGCCACCTTGGAAAGGGTCTGCGTCGAAACCGTCGAAGCCGGGTCCATGACGAAGGATCTGGCTCTGCTCGTCGGCTCCGAGCAGAAGTGGCTTTCGACCACCGGCTTTCTCGACAAGATCAGCGAAAATCTGCAGCGCGCCATGGAGCCTGCCGCGGCATGATGGCGGGAACCGCGTCGATCCGCCCCAATTGCGGCCAATATTGTGTCGCCGCAAGCATCTCGTTATAAGGCCTGCGTTTTGGTTTGGGGTGCGGGGATTCGAAGCGTGCCGACCGATATGATCGATACGGACTACCGACCGTCCGAAGACGAACCTTTCATGAATGAACGCCAGCGCGAATATTTCCGTCGCAAACTGCTGGCGTGGAAAAACGACATTCTGCGCGAAGCCCGCGAGACGCTGGTCGTCCTGCAAAACGACAACGAGAATCTGCCCGATCTTGCGGACCGCGCTTCCTCGGAAACCGATCGCGCCATCGAACTGCGCGCCCGCGACCGGCAGCGCAAATTGATCGCCAAGATCGACTCGGCGCTGAGCCGCCTCGACGACGGCACCTACGGATATTGCGAGGAGACGGGCGAACCGATCTCGCTGAAACGGCTCGACGCGCGCCCGATCGCCACGTTCTCGATCGAGGCGCAGGAGCGCCACGAGCGCCGCGAGCGCGTCTATCGCGAGGAGTGAATTTCCTTTCCCGCGGGCGGGAAAGGAAATTCGCCAAATTGCTTCCTATGTAACATCCGATTAGGGTTGGCGCAGCGCCTGCGGCCAGCCCCGCCACGCCTTGAATTCTCATGCCTTCCCGGAAAAGCGACCATGTCCAAATCGGCTGCCGCTGAGCTCACGCCTTCCACCCCGATTCCCGCCAAGCCGAGCGGGCCGATCGTTACTTCGGCGCGGCTCGGCAATGGGCTCGATATCGTGGTCGTCCCCGATCATCGCGCTCCCGTGGTGACCCACATGGTCTGGTATCGCAACGGTTCGGCGGACGATCCGGTCGGCAAATCGGGGATCGCGCATTTCCTCGAACATCTGATGTTCAAGGGGACGAAGGATCACCCGGCGGGGGAATTCTCGGAGTTGATCGCCGGCCTCGGCGGCCAGGAGAATGCCTTCACGTCGACCGACTTCACCGCCTATTTCCAGCGCGTTGCCAAGGAGCACTTGCACGTCTGCATGGAATACGAGGCCGACCGCATGTCGAACCTCGTTCTCACCGACGAGGTTGTCGCGCCGGAACGCGAAGTCGTGCTCGAAGAGCGCCGGATGCGGACCGATTCCGATCCCGCCGATCTTTTGAACGAGGCGGTGCAGGCGGCGCTTTTCACCCGTCATCCTTACGGATCCCCGGTGATCGGCTGGCAAAGCGACATCGAGGGACTCGGGCGCACCGACGCGCTCGCCTATTACGACCGTTTCTATACGCCGGAAAATGCAATCCTTGTGGTCGCCGGCGATGTCGAGCCCCCCGCCGTCATCGATCTGGCGCACGCGGTCTACGGCCGAATCCCCGGCCGCGGCGAAGCGCCGAAGCGCGTCCGGGTACGCGAGCCTGACGTTCGCGCCCATCGACTCGTAACACTCGCCGACCCCAAGGTCGAACAACCGTCCTATCAGACGGTGTTCCTCGTTCCCTCTTACCGTACCGCCGCGCCGGGCGAGGCGGAGGCGCTGGAAGTGCTCGCCCATCATCTGGGCGGCGGGCAGGCGAGCCGGCTCTTCAAGACGCTGGTGATCGACAAAAGGATCGCCGTCTCCGCCGGCGCTTATTATGCCGGCACGGCGCTCGACGACACGCGCCTTTACGCCTATGCGATGCCGGCGCCGGGCGTCAGCCTCGAAACGCTCGACACCGAGATCGCCCGGCTCATTGGCGAAGTCGCGGCGCATGGGATCGAGGAAGCCGATCTCGCCCGCGCCAAGACGCGGCTTATCGCCGACGCCATCTACGCGCAGGATAGCCAGGTCGCGCTGGCGCAATGGTACGGCGCTTCGCTCGCAACCGGGATTTCGCTTGCCGACATCGCGGCGTGGCCGGAGCGGATCGAAGCGGTCAACGCCGCCGACGTCGTAAAAGCGGCGCACCGGCTCGACCCGCGGCGCAGCGTCACCGGTTTCCTGCTGCCCGAAGCAGCCGCGGCGGGGGCGTGAGGCGCGAATGACCACCCATTCGAAGACGCAGACGAGAGACGGCCTGCCGGCCTCGCGCGCCGCGCGCGTGCGCAAGGTCGTCTCTCCGGGCGGCATCGAAGCCTGGCTCGTCGAAGATTATGCCGTGCCGCTCATCGCGCTTGAATTCGCTCTGCTCGGCGGCGCGGCGCAGGATCCGAACGGCAAGCCGGGCCTCGCCAGTCTGCTGGCCGGCCTTCTCGACGAAGGGGCGGGCCCCTACGACTCGGACGCCTTCCATCGCGCCCTCGAAGATAACGCGATCGAACTCTCGTTCTCGGCGGATCGCGATTTTCTTTCCGGCCGGATGCAAACGCTGGCCCGCAACAAAGCGCAGGCCTTCGAGCTGCTGCGTCTCGCGGTGACGGAAGCGCGGCTCGAGGCCGACGCTTTCGAGCGGGTAAAGAGCCAGGTTGCCGCCGGACTGAAACGCGATCTGAGCGATCCCGATACCGTCGCGAGCCGCGCCTTCCGGCGCCTCGCCTATCCCGATCATCCGTATGG
>JASHUD010000024.1 GCA_030040215.1 Methylovirgula sp. | reverse complement strand
GTCCCCGTAACGGCTTTCGATGAGATCGAAAAGCAGCCGCGCCACCTGAATCTCGCCGCCCTCGGGCCGCGCCGGCTTCTCGGCCGGCGTCCAGGCGTAAATATCGAAATGCGCCCAAGCCTTCGCCCGCTCGACGAAGCGGCGCAGAAACAGCGCGGCGGTGATCGAACCGGCAAACGGCCCCGAGGAGACGTTGGACAGGTCCGCCACTTTCCCGTCGAGCAGCTTGTCGTAAGGATCCCAGAGCGGCATGCGCCAGACCGGATCGAAAACGCGTTCGGCGTGCGTCGCGATTTCGTCGGCGAACGCGTCGTGCATCGTATAGAACGGCGGCAGCTCGGGACCGAGCGCGACTCGCGCCGCGCCCGTCAATGTCGCGAAGTCGACGAGCAGATCGGGCGCCTCTTCGTCGGCGAACGCCAAGGCGTCGGCGAGGATCAGCCGGCCCTCCGCGTCGGTATTGCCGATCTCCACGCTGATGCCCTTGCGGCTCGGATAGACGTCGCCGGGCCGCATGGCGGCGCCGGAGATCGCGTTTTCGACGATCGGCAGGAGCACCTTGAGGCGGACGGGCAGGGCCGAACTCATGATCATCTGGGCCAGCGCCAAGGCGGTTGCGGCGCCCCCCATGTCCTTTTTCATGAACTGCATGGCACTGTCGGGCTTGATGTTGAGGCCGCCGGTATCGAAACAGACGCCCTTGCCGACCAGCGTGACTTTTGCGCCGCCCGGATCGCCCCAGGAAATATCGACGAGCCGCGGCGCTTGCTCCGCGGCGCGCCCGACCACGTGGATCAGCGGAAAATCGGCGGCAAGCAGCGCATCGCCGGTGAGCACCGAAACGCTTGCCTGAAATTGCGCCGCCAACGCGACGGCCGCCGCTTCGAGTTCGTCGGGGCCAAGGTCGTTGGCAGGTGTGTTGATGAGGTCGCGCCCGAGCGCTACGGCGCCGGCAATTCGCGCGATCTTCGCAACGTCGACGCCCTGCGGCGGGCAAAGTTGCGGCGGCTTGAACTTTTCTTTTTTGTAGCGGTCGAAGCGATACGCGGCGAGCTGCCAGGCAAGCGTCGCCAAGGCTGCATCATGCGGTGCGTTGGCGAAACGATAGACGCCGGGCGGAACGGCGGCGACGAGCCGGCCGGGCAGAAAAGGATCGCGGCTTTGCGCCGTTTTCGGCTCGAGCCCGCACAGCACGCCGCCGAGTTCGCCCGTCGCGGTAGGGACCAGCAAAATGCGGCCTGCGGTCGGCTCATAGGCGCAGGCGTTGGCATACGCGCCGGCCGCCGCCGGCAAGCTGGATTTCACTTTCGTCCAAGATTCGGCCGTGGCGAAGAAGATCGGTACGGCGTCGGCAGGCGGCGAACCAAGATAAAGCGACATCGCGAACTCCGCGGGAAGGTATCGGCGCGTTGTTCCGTTGTTTTAGCAGATCCTGCTCTTAACCGTTTCTTAGGGTTAACTTTTTATTGCTGGCAAGCGGCAGAACGGAAAGGGCGATCGATGCGCGTCATCCCATCCTCGAAAGCGCGGCCCGCGGTCGCCGGTCTCCTGGCGGCACTCCTCCTTGCCGGATGCCAAGGGATCGGAATCGGCGGCCTCACCGGATCGACTAACCCGAACGCGGCCTTACCCACCTCCACGGCGCAACTGGAAAGCTATACCGACGACCTGGGGCGTGCCTATGAGGCCAATCCCGACAACAAACAAATCGCCTTGGCCTACGCGCGCGCGCTGCGGGCGCTGACTCGCTATGCGCAGGCGGTGGCGGTCACCCAGAGACTCGCCGCCAAATATCCGAAGGACATGGACGTGCTGGGGGCTTACGGCAAGGCTTTGGCCGAGGACGGCCGTTCGCGGGAGGCCCAGACCGTTCTGCCGGAGGCGCACACGCCCGAGCAGCCGAATTGGTCGATCCTCTCGGCGCAGGGCGTCGTGGCCGACCAGCTCGGCGATCACGATCAGGCGCAGGAGTACTATTCGGCGGCGCTGAAGATTGCTCCCAATCAGCCGCAGGTTCTCTCCAACCTTGGACTTTCCTACGCGCTTTCGAAGCAATTGCCGTTGGCCGAATCGACGCTGCGCCGGGCGGCGGCTGAGCCCGGCGCCGATATGCGGGTGCGCCAGAACCTGGCGCTCGTTCTGGCGCTCGAAGGCAAGTTCGACGCGGCGCAGAACGTCGCGCAACAGGACCTTTCGCCCGTGGACGCCGCCGAGAACGTCGCTTCGATCCGCGAAATGATCGCCCAGGCCGATCCTTGGGACGAGATTCGCAAGCTCGACAAGAAGACCGCAAAGACCGCAAAGAACGACGCGCCGCAACGCGACGCGCAGCGCCGCGTTCTCCAGCCGACCCAGCTGGGGGCGGCCGATCCGCAGTGACGGGTTTGCTACGGAACGAGCGGCGCGCTGTCAGTGGCCGCTCGTTACCTGCGAAACCTGGACAATCGCCGGCGTGATGATGACCGCGAAAAGCACCGGCAGAAAGAACAGGATCATCGGCACGGTGAGTTTGGGCGGCAACGCGGCGGCCTTCTTCTCCGCCTCGTTCATACGCTTCGTCCGGCTCTCCTGCGAGACGACGCGCAACGCCTGGCCGAGCGGCGTGCCGTAGCGTTCGGCTTGGTTGAGCACCGTAACGATCTGTTTCAGCGAGTCGATCCCGGTTCGCGCCGCGAGGTTTTCGTAGGCGACACGCCGGTCGGGCAGAAAAGACAGCTCCGCGGTGGTGAGCGAGAACTCCTCGGCGAGCTCGATCGATTGCTCGCCCATCTCCTGCGCAACTTTGCGGAAGGCGGGCTCGATCGACATCCCGGATTCGACGCAGATCAGCAGAAGATCCAAGGCGTCGGGTACGGCCCGCGTCATCGACTTCTGTCGTTTGGCGATTCGATTGCGCAGGAAAAGCTCCGGGGCCTTGATGCCGAGATAGGCGGCCGCCATAGCCACCGCGAAATCGACCGGCGCCGACCAGTTGAAACTGCTTAAAAAGAACAAATAGAACAGCGCTAAAATGAACAGCGCAATCGGCGTGACAAGCCGGAAAAACAGAAAACCGATTTCCGCTTGCTGGCCGCGAAAACCCGCCATCGTCATCTGTTTCTTCGCTTCCTCCGTACCGAGCCATTTCGAAAGATTGAATCTTTCGACGACCTCTTTCATGTAGGCCTTGGGCTGTTGACGGAGACTGACTTTCTTCTGGTAGAGCCGTTCCCGCTCACGGGCACGAATGCGCTCGCGCTCATTTGCCACGCGTTTCATGCGGCGCGCCAGCGCGTCCGTTTGCAGCAAAGGCATAGCGAGCGTGAGGATCGTCGCGACCGTCGCGATCGCCACGAGAATGCTCAACATTGCTTGCCGGTTCCAGAGGCTAAAAAGCAGATCCGTCATAAAAGCGGCCTATAATTGTTTGTGCCGAAGGACCGTCAGAAGTCGAACGACACCATCTTCTTCATGATGAAGATGCCGATCCCCATCCACAGTGCGCTGCCGCCCATCACAAATTGTCCGGTGGGCGTCATCCATAGGAGGCTCATGTATTTCGGGCTCGTCAGATAGACCAATCCGCCGACCACGAAAGGCAGCGAGCCGATGATATAGGCGGAGGCGCGCGCCTCCGACGACAAGGCCTTGATCTTGCCTTCCATCTTCCTGCGTTCGCGCAGCACGGCGGAAAGGTTGGCGAGCGCTTCGGAAAGGCTGCCGCCGGCCTTCTGCTGGATGCTGATGACAATGGAGAAGAAACTTGTTTCCGGGATCGGCACGCGGGCAACGAGGCGATCGACGGATTCGGTTATCGACAACCCCATCGTCTGCGCCTCGACAATGAAGCGGAACTCGGTGCGGATCGGCTCGGCCACTTCCTTGGCGATGACGTGCAGGCAGTCGCCGAGCGGCAATCCCGCCTTGACGCCACGCACGATGATATCGATCGCGTCGGGAAACAGCGTGACGAATTTCTTCAAACGCCGCTTGGCCAGGAATTTGAGCGTCCAGATCGGCAACCCCGCGCCGCCTACCAAAGTCACCGCCAATGCTATGTAGAGATTGCCGTCGAGAAAGAACGTCGCCGTCCCGAAAACGAGCCCTGCCAACGCGGCGGAGATCAGGAATTGCGTTGTCGACCAGCTCAAGCCGGCCCGGGTAAGCATGTCGTCGATCGTAATGCGCTTGCGTGAGCTGCGTGCTTCGATTTCTTTCACGCTATCGCTGATCTGTTTGCGCCGCGCCGCGGCGTCGGCCAACCGATCCGCGCTCTTCCTGATTGGGCCCGAGGTGAATGCGGCTTGCCGTTTCTCCGCCTTGCGCTCACCGCTCAGCAGTGGATAGACAAAAACGAAGCCGAGGCCGCCGACCGAAAGGGCCGCCAATATCGCCAGCGCAAAAATACGGAAAATCATGCCTCACTCCATGCGCGGCTGCAAAGCCGATCAGGCCTCGGTCTTCAGCTCGGCGGCGTCGAGGGCGCGCGCCAGCCGTTCGTCCTCGCCGAAATAACGCGCCCGGTCCCAGAAGCGCGGTTTGCCCACGCCGGTCGAGCGATGTCTGCCCTTGATCCGACCCGAGGCGTCCTCGCCCAAAATATCGTAAACGACGATGTCCTGCGTGGTGATGACGTCGCCTTCGATACCCACGATTTCGGTGATTTGCGTGATGCGGCGCGATCCGTCGCGCAGACGCGCCGTCTGGATAATGACGTCGATCGAGGAGGCGAGCATTTCGCGGATCGTCTTGATTGGAAGCTGGAACCCGCCCATCGTAATCATCGACTCGAGGCGGCCCAGCGCCTCGCGCGGCGAGTTAGCGTGCACGGTGCCCATCGAGCCGTCATGGCCGGTGTTCATCGCTTGGAGCAGATCGAAAGCTTCGGGACCGCGGACCTCGCCGACGATGATCCGTTCGGGACGCATACGCAGGCAGTTGCGCACCAAATCGCGCATCGTCACGGCGCCGGTTCCCTCGAGATTGGGGGGGCGCGTTTCGAGACGCACGACATGCGGCTGCTGCAGCTGCAGTTCCGCCGCGTCCTCGCAGGTAATGACCCGTTCGTCCGCGTCGATGAACTGCGTGAGGCAGTTGAGCAGCGTCGTCTTGCCCGACCCGGTGCCGCCGGAAATCAGCACGTTGCAGCGGACACGCCCGACGATCTTGAGGATTTCGCCGCCCTCCGGCGAGATGCATCCGTACTTGATGAATTGGTCGAGAGTGAGCTTATCCTTGCGGAATTTGCGGATCGTGAGTGCCGGCCCGTCGATGGCGAGCGGTGGTGCGATGACATTGATGCGCGAACCATCGGTGAGTCGCGCGTCGCAGATCGGCGAGGCTTCATCAACCCGGCGGCCGACCTGACTGACCATGCGCTGGCAGATGTTCATCAACTGGGCGTTGTCGCGGAAGCGGATGTTGGTCAGCTGCAGCTTGCCGCCCACCTCGATGTAGGTCTGCATCGCACCGTTAACCATAATATCGGCGATCTCGTCGCGCGCCAGCAGGGGTTCGAGGGGTCCGTAGCCCAACACGTCGTTGCAGATATCTTCGAGCAGATCCTCCTGCTCGGAAATCGACATGACGATGTTCTTGATCGCCACGATCTCGTTGACGATGTCGCGGATTTCCTCGCGCGCGCTCTCGGCGTCGAGACGGGCCAGCTGGGAGAGATCGATGGCCTCGATCAGCGCTCCGAAGATCATGCTCTTCGTGACGTAATATTCGTCGGAGCGGGGCGCTTCGGCCGGCTGCGGAGCGGCCGGCTCGATGATGGTCGGCACCGTCCGGCGGTTATCCGAGACGCCGCGCAGGACCGGGACCGCGACCGGCGTCGGCCGCGCCGGCACAGTTTCGGCGGTACTCGTGCGCTTACCGAACATCGCCTCTCCTTTTTCGGCCGCCTCACACGCAGCGGTCCGCCGTCGCGAATTCGCGGCGGAACTCCGACAGCCGGGCGGCCCGGCCTAGATCACACCCGGGCCGGTCCGGCCCGCTTGCCATTAAGAAATCTCGGAAGAATTTAAAAAGAGCTACTAAGATCCGTGAAAGGCTCGCGCAATTCTTTGGATCGCCTAAGACGCTTTGCTGAGGCCGAGCAGCTTCAAAGGATCGAGCAGGTTCTTTTTGGTCTTCCGGATTTCGAAACGCCCGGTCACGATCTTGGCGAGTTCCGAGATGGTCTCGTTGGCTTTGCTGGCCGGCTCGACCTCGGCGATCATCTGGCCGTTATTCGAGGCCGTTCCGAAAAGCTTCGGTTCGAAATTGATCACGCCGGACGGTTCAAGATCGATGGCCTTGACGAAGTCGCCGATGGAGATTTCCGGTCGTTTTGGGACGCCGACAAGATTGAAGACCAGTCTCGGCTTGGCGTCGTTCGGCCGCGCCGTGCGCAGTGTATCGACCAGACTCTTGGCATTGCGCAGATTGGCGAGATCGGGGGCCGCAACGACAACGATTTCGTCGGCTCCGATCAGCGCGCGCCGCGTCCAGGCCGTCCACGTATGCGGCACATCGAGGACGACGCAAGGCGTCGAAGTCCGCAAAATGTCGATGATCGCGTCGAATGCCGTTTCGGAGAAATCGTAGGTGCGGTCGAGCGTCGCCGGCGCGGCTAGGATGCTCATTTTGTCGCTGCAGCGCGATAGCAACCGATCGACGAGATTCGAATCGACGCGATCCGGCGCGAAAACCGCTTCCGCAATTCCTTGCGGCGGGTCCTGGTTGAAATCCAGTCCCCCCGTCCCGAAGCCGAGGTCGAGATCGACCAGCACCGCCTGAATATCGAGATCATGCGGGATCGCCCAGGCCACGTTATGGGCGAGGGTGGAGGCGCCAATACCGCCCTTTGCCCCCGCGAAAGCGATAGTCTTGCCGACCGGCGGGGCCCCATCACTTGTGTAAAGATGCGAAATCGTCCGGACAAAGTCGATCACCGCGAAAGGCGTCACGAGGTATTCGCTGACCCCGCGCGCCATCAATTCGCGATACAGCACGATATCGTTCATGCGCCCGGCCACGACCACTTTGGTGCCGGGATCGCAGTATTCGGCGAGCGCGTGAAGATATTCGAAAAGCTCCTCGCGGCTTGCCGCCGATTCCAAGAAGATCACATTGGGCGTCGGCGACGACCGATACGCTTCGATCGCCGCCGGCACGCCGCCCATGTTTACCTTGACGTGCGCCTTTTCCATGCGTCGGTCGGAAATCGCCTGCTGGACGACGTGCGCGATCTCAGGCGTTTCGCAAAACGCCTGCATCGAGATGCGCGGGATCGGGGCAATCTGTTCCGGTGTTTCCGAGGCGCCGTTCATCATTGGGTTCCGACCGTGCTAATGGAGGTGTTCTTGGTTTTCCAATCCGTGCTCGGATCGGTGCCTTTGCGCATCTGCGAAATGGCGCGGCTGCGCATCTCCGTGTCGGCCGGATCCTCGGCGCGCGGACCGACGAGATCGCGCGGGTCGGCGACTTGTTCGGCGAGCATGCTCTGGTAAGAACAGCCGTAGTTCCAATATTGTTTGTTTTCCCAGCCTTGGACGCTGCTGCCGGAGGCGAGATCGCTCGGCCATTGCCCGCAGGGATCGGCGACGCTTGCTTTGAGCCCGACAAAACTCAGTCGCACCGGCGAGGCGAGATCGCGATTGATCACCGGATAGGTGCTGATCTCGAGCGGGGCCGCGGCGCCTCCCGCGGCCAATGCCCGGCGGATCTCCGCCACCGTCGCCGGCGGCGCGGCGCGGCTGAGAGCCGGGATGAAGACGTTGATCGGCCCTCTACCCGTGTTGCGGTAGAGCCTGCCGAATTCCGCGACTTGCGCGGCGCTGTGCGGATCGAGGCCGCGGATCTCCGGCGACGGAAAGATGTCGAGCCGGCGCTCCTGTTCGCCAAGAACGATCGGGTGGCGGTTCCGGTAATCGTCCATGGTCATGGAAGACGTATTCATTCGGTCGATGTCCGCGCATCCGCAGAGGGTCGCCGCGATCCCCAACGGCAGGAGGAAAGCTCGCAATCGATTCAATTCCGGGGGGGTTGGCATGGCAGTCTCGCTTTGTCTAAAGATCGTGCGCTGCGTTGCCGGCTTCAGTCGAGAATGAAGCCGAACCGTCCCTTGAAGGTTTTGACCGCTTCGGGGTTGTTGGGAGAGGCATAGAGCCGGTTGATGCGGCCGAGCAGCCAGGCTTGCGGATCGCTCGAATCGGCAAACCCGTCGTCGGGTTTTGGCAGAGCGCTGGTGGTCGTCGCCCTGACGAGATAGGGTGTCACGACAATCAGCAATTCGGTTTCTTCCTTCTGGTAATCGCGCGAGCGGAACAGCGTGCCGAGGATCGGCAGGTCCATCAGCCCGGGGAATCCGTTGATGACCTGCTGGGTCGTCGTCTCCAGAAGGCCGGCCGAGGCAATCGAACCGCCGGACGGGAGTTCGACCGTCGTCTCGTTCTTGCGCGTGCGCAGGCCGGGCACGATTACGCCTTGGATGCTGACGGATGTCTGGTAGTCGAGCTCGGTCACTTCGGTGGCGAGATGCAGCAGAATGCGGCCTTCCGACAGGACGATCGGCGCGAAGTTCAGGGTGATTCCATAGGGCTGGTAGGTTGCGCCGCCCGGGCTGCAGTTCGTGACCGTGCCGTTGGTCGCGCAAACCGGCGCGCTCGGGATCGGCACTTCGCCGCCGACCGTAAATTTCGCGCTCTCTCCGGAAACCGCCGTGACGGTCGGCTCGGCGAGCGTGTGAGCGACGCCGTAGCGCTCGAACGCCTGCAGTGTCGCGCTCACCGTATTGCTCGGATTGCTGAGGGTGAGCCCGGACGACTGGCCGCTCGCCGAGGTGGCGATATTTCCATTGATTCCGAAGGGGTTATATTGTGTGAACGGGCCCCAGGTGCTGGACGTCAGGCCAAGTTGCTTGGCGATGTCGCGGCGGATCTCGGCGACGCTCACTCTGAGCATCACCTGATCGCGGCCGCGAATGATGAGCGAATTGACGACTAGGTCCTGCGGACCGGCGCCGCCGGCGGCGAGATCCTTGACGAAACCCTGGGCGATATCGTCGGCGCGTTGCGCCTCTTCCGGCGAATCGACCTCACCGTTTAGAATAATCGTGTTGTTGACGGTCCGGGTAGCGATGTCGGACTTGGGCAAAGCGGCTTTCAGAATCTGATCCAGTTCGCCGACATCGCGGCCGATGCTGATCTCGAGGGCGGCGATCTGCCTGCCTTGCGCATCGAGCGCGAAGACCGTGGTTTGGCCGTTCTCGATACCGATGACGTAGAGCTTGCGTGCCGAGCGCACGACGGCGTTGGCCACTTTCGGATTGCCCACAAAAATCTCCGCCGCATCCTGCGGCAGATCGACGATGACCGATTTGCCGACGCCCATCGAGATGTGCCGGGTAATCGCCGGATTGCTGCCGGTTTCGATTTGCGGCGCCGATTGGGCGAACATCTTTTGCGCGGGTGCTGCGACAAAAAGACTCGCCGCTAGTGCGCAGATGAGCCTCGATACACGGCTTTTCATGCAAGTATTTCCTTAAGCGGGCTCGTTCGCGGTTCCAGAATTCAATGGGCTCGCGCCTGGACAGGCACGCCGAAGCGCACAATCGTCATCTCGGTGGTGTCGCCCGGCTTTGTGGGCGCGTTGCCCTCGCTCGCCGTCGTACTCGTGTCGGCCATGCTGCGCAGGCTAAGCGACAATTGCCCCGTCCGTTGCGCCAGCACGACTTTTTCCACTTGGCTCGGAGTAAGCTCGAGGGTTGCGTTATTGCCGACCACGACCTTCTGCTCGCCTTGCTGCTGAATGTTCTGGCCGATCGCGAGAACCCGCACGTTGCGAAGAATTGTCTCGCTCACCATCCCATCGGTACCGTTTCCCGCCGCGGCTTGGTCCTTGTAGGTGTGGACCACGTCGACGTGGTCGTTGGGAAGGATGAAGCCGCCGGCGGTCGTCGCGCCTTGCGAGTCGATGTTGATCGCCACGGCCCGGCTTCCGGCAGGCAGAATCGCCGCCATGAAGCTCGCATTGCCGGGATGAATCAGACGATTTGCGTACACCGGCTCGCCGGGAGCGATCGGATCGCGAGTCAGTGTTCCCTTAAGATTGTCGATCGCGTTGGGATCGACGGCGCGAAGAATGACGCCCGGCGGTATGCTGGCTTTCGGCCAGTTCTGCCAGCGCAGATCGTTCGGTTGGATCGTGCCGCCGAACGGAATGTTTTTCGCGGCGACGAGAACCTTGTCCATCGGCGTGGCGACAGGGACGGCCGCCGCTTGGCGCGGAGCCTCCGGCGGCTTCGAATCTAAGACCATCCATGCCGCTCCGAGCCCGGCTACGAGGGCGGCCGCGAGGATCACGATGCGGGCTGGTTTCATGCGGTACTCGTTCGGCGCGCTGCACGGTTGAGAGCGCATCGATACGAACATGCAAACGTCAAATTAAGGTTAACCGAATATATCCAATTCAGGTCCGGCGGCATTCGCGGCGCTTCAATGGGGGCGCCTCAACTGCCTGCGGCGCAAAGCCATATTCGCGTTTCCGGGTAGAGAATGAGCCCGGCGAGCGCCAGCGCTATGCCGTAAGGTACGCCGCTTTGCCGATCGTGCAGCCTGGCGATCCATTGCTGGCGCGCCAGGAAGCCTGGCAGCGGCCAACGCCGTACCGCCAAGATGAGCAGGGTAAGCGCCCCGCCGAGCAGTGCGGCAATTAATCCATAGTCGGCAAGATGGTCGAACCCGAACCACAAGGCGGTGGCGGAGGCAAGTTTGGCATCGCCGCCGCCGATCCAGCCGCGGCTGAAGAAGAGAAAGGTCAAGAGAAGCACGCAAAGGCCGCAGGCAGCGTGCAATCCGACCTCTTTGAACGGCAGCCCGAGCGCGAGCGCCAGAGCGAAGAAGCCGACGACGAGGGCGATCGAAACGCGGTTTGAGATCGCCATCGTGAACAGGTCGGAGAAAGCGGCGAAGACCATCAGCGCCGGAAACAGAAGTGTCGCGATAACGAGCATGAGAAGTCCCGGATGGGCGGCGATCACGGAGGCTAACCGCGACCCATTTACCAAGCCTTAATCGTATCGGGCGAGCAAAGCAGCCGCCCTTCGGGCCGGCTTAATCAATCGAAAATAGACTGCCGACCCATGGCCGATACCTATCTTGGGACCAAGCCGTCCTTCGATCTGGAGAGCGCGGTGCTGCGTTTCGCGCAGGACTGGCGGTGCACGGTTCTGATCGTCCTGGCCGCGGTCCTGCAGCAGGGGATGGGCCATCTCAACGGCGACGTTTCCTGGTTTCTGACGTTTGCGGAGAAATATCGCGACGGTTTCATTCCGTATGTCGATATCTCGGATCCCAATCCGCCGGCGGCGTTTCTCGCCTATCTGCCGGCGATATTCCTCGGCCGCGTTTTTACGGCGCCTCCGGAATTTTTTGTCGTGCTCCTCACCTTTTTCGGAGCGGGGATCTCCAGCTGGCTCGCTGCAACGATCCTGCGCCGTGCCGGTCTTCTACCTCCCAGCGAGATTTACGGCGCGCTGGCGATTACCGCCTACGCGCTGCTCGTCGTTCCGGCGTTCTGTTTCGCGGAGCGCGAACACCTCGCTCTGCTCGCGCTGCTGCCGATGGTGGCGCTCGCGGCAGCGCGCGCTTCGGGAGGGCGCGTGGCATGGCGAGACGCCGTCTTGGCAGGAATCGGCTGCGGCGTCGCCTGTGCGTTCAAGCCTTATTTTCTGCTGCCGGCGGCATGCATCGTTCTCTGCGCGGCAGCGCTGCGGCGCAAGCCAAGGCTGTTGCTCGCGCCGGAAACCTTTGCCGCCGCCGCCGTAATCCTCGCTTATGGAATCGCTATTTTTACGCTCTTCCCAGCCTACGTGAGCATCGCGCTGCCGCTCGCTCTCGAGGTTTATGCGCCGCTACGCGACAGTCTCACCCATATCCTCGCTTCGCCGCTGTTGCTGGCCAATTTCATCGTGCTTGCCGCGCTCTTCATGGCCGTGCGGTCCGGCAAAGCACAGCCGCGCACGCTGGTCTTGGCGGCGGCTTCGGCGGGGTTCCTCGCGACGTTCGTGATTCAAGGCAAAGGCTGGATGAATCACGCCTATCCGGGCATGGCGCTGGCGCTTCTGGCTTCGGCGTCGTTCCTTTCCGAATCCGCCGCGGCGGAGCGGGCGCGGCGGGTTTTCGCGCTCTTCATCTTCGTCCCGGCTCTCTGCGTCGCCCCGTTTCTCTTCGGGACGACGAAGGATTTCGGCAACGGCGAGGAATATCCCGGTCTCACCGCGGCCGTGCAGCGCGCCGCGCCGGCGCATCCGAAGATCGCCGCGCTCGCCGAACAGTTGGATGTCGGCCATCCGCTGGTGCGCCGCCTGGGCGGCACGTGGGTCGGGCGTCAGAACTGCCTGTGGATAAGCTGGGGCGTTCGCTATCTATTGAGCCAAAGGTCGGCCTCCGCATCGCAACGCGCCCGGCTTCTTAGCGCCATGCGCGCCGACGAAGCGACGTTTGCCGCCGACGTCGATCGCGACAGACCCGACATTCTGCTCGTCGAAAACAAAGGCGTGGAAGCGTGGGCGCGTCGCCAACCGGCGCTTGCCGCGATATTCCCGGATTATCGGCATGTCGACGACGCGAGCGGCGTCGAAGTCTGGCGGCGCGGTCCACTCGAGGAACATCGATAGCATCGCCGCTTGCCGGCCGAGCTTCGCCCATCAGCGCAGGTTGGCAGGGACGTTAAATTTGAATGACAGGCGCGCCTGCGGAAATACGTCGCGGCCCGCGGAGCGCTTGCACGTTCCGCGGGCCGAGGCAAACTCTGTGAACTCCTTTGCGGAGCGAATTTTAGCTCAGGTTCGCGGCAATCGCGTTGAACTTCGCCGAAATCCTCGTGCCAAGCGTAGTGACGGCACTGATAATCACCACTGCGATCAATCCGGCGATCAGACCATACTCGATGGCCGTGGCGCCCGACTGATCCGCGGCAAAACGCGCGAATAGCTTCTTCATGGGTGCACTCCTCGTTCCCGACTCTCCACAATTCCAGTCCAAGTCTGGTTGTTCGCTGGAAACACGAGGAAGGTATGATTTACTCGTTGCGATCGCGTTAATTGGATCATGCACGCGTTAGACCAATTATTCTTGGCTGACGAAAGATAAAAGGCAGCTCCACTTTCGGAACGTGCTTTATGCGCAAAGCCTCGACAAAGAATCGCTTGTTTACCCTAAGCGCATGATCTGACTAGAAATTCGGTACCCGCGCGGACCTTCGTTCGGTGCGGCGAAAATGTCGACGCTGCGGCACGCGCACGGCGTTTCTTAGGAAGATGCTGACGATACCCATGCATCCGGAACGAATGGCTTTCAGCAATAATTCACCATTCAGCGGTCAAATGGCGGAAGTTGTTGCGTTAGTTGCGAAGGGTAAGCCATGCGTTTTCTCTCCCACGTCGTCCGGTTGTTTGGATTTGCCGCAAAAACCGGGGTCGCTGTCTTTCTCTTGCTCACGCCGGCAGTCGCGGAAGACACGCTTATCGTCACCGTCGATCAGGCAAAGCTCCTCAAGCTTCCTTCCGATGTGCGTACCCTGATCATCGGAAATCCGATGATCGCCGATGTCACCTTGCTGAAACAGAGCGGCACGATGGTCGTCGCCGGCAACGGCTTCAGCAAGGCCAACTTCATCGAGTTCGACGCGGACAACAATGCGCTGAAGCCGGAAAGCGTGTCGGCGAAACTTTTCGTCATCACCGGTAAAGGCTTCGGCGAGACGAACCTAATCGCGCTCGACGGCGAGGGAAAGACTGTGAGGAGCTATTTGATCCGCGTCGTCGGCGGCGGCAACGCGCTCGTCGTCCAGCGCGGGATGGACCGGCAATCCTACTCCTGTGCGCCGCGCTGCCAGCCGACGGCGCGCTTAGGAGACGATCCGGCCTTCTACTCCGCTACTGCCGGCCAGACCAAGCAGTACGTTGGGTACGCGGCATCGGATGCGGGCGCGCGCTAGATCGTCTGGTTATAGGCGCCGACCTGCGGATTTTCGCGCAGCACGGCGTCGACCGCCGCGAACATCTCGCGCATGCGTGCCTCCGAAACCGGGCTTTCGACCACGACGACAAGCTCCGGTTTGTTCGACGAGGCGCGCACCAGCCCCCACGTTCCGTCCATCGTGGTGACCCGCACGCCGTTGACGGTGACGAGATCGCGGATCTCCTGCCCGGTCAGTTTCCCGCCTTTTTCCTGCATCGCCTTGAACCGGGCGAGGACCTTTTCGACGACCTGATATTTGCTTTCGTCGGGGCAGTGCGGCGCCATGGTCGGCGAACCCCAGGTCCTGGGCAAATCCGCATAGAGATCGGCCATCGACTTGTCCGGATTGCGGTCGAGCATCTCGACGACGTGGATGCCGGTCAAAAGTCCGTCGTCATAGCCGCGCCCGAGCGGCGCATTGAAGAAAAAATGTCCGGACTTCTCGAACCCGGCGAGCGCTTTCAAATCGGTCACGCGGCGCTTGATGTAGGAGTGCCCAGTCTTCCAATAATCCGCTTTCACGCCGTTCCGCAAAAGCACGGGATCGGTAAGAAAAAGCCCGGTCGATTTGACGTCCACGACGAACGTGGCGCCTGGATGTAGTTTGGAAAGATCGCGCGCCAACATCACGCCGATCTTATCGGCGAAGATCTCCTCGCCGTGGTTGTCGACGACCCCGCAGCGATCGCCGTCGCCGTCAAAACCGAGGCCGATGTCGGCGCCCGTTTCGCGCACTTTCGCCGCCATGGCGCGCAGCATCTTCATGTCTTCCGGAT
>JASHUD010000175.1 GCA_030040215.1 Methylovirgula sp. | reverse complement strand
GCCGGCGTCGCGCAGCCCGCGAGGATCTCCGGCAGATAATGCGCCGGGAACGTCTTGCGGCGCATCCGCGCCCAGCGGATTTGTCGATACCAGAGATCGTGGAGCGTGCGCCGCCCAAGCGGCTGTTTGAACGGACTATCGACGAGATTGATCTTCAGCCCGGCGCGGCGCACCAACTTGGTTGATGCCGCGTCTTCGGCGATCTCGGCGGCAAGCGCGCGAATGCCGCCGCCTCCCTCCAATACGTCGCGCCTCCAGAGCATGTTCTTGCCTTGCGCGAAGCCGGTGCCGACGCCGTCCGCCGCATATTGCCAGCGCGCCTGGTAGGTGTTGAGGAAGGCGATCTCCAGCTCCGCCCAAATATTTTGCGGATGCGAACCTTGCGGCATGGAGCAGACGAGCCCGGTCCTCCGACCCCAACTCGCCAGCAGCCGTTGGATGTAATCGCGCGGCATCAGCACGTTCGAATCGGCAAGGATGATCCAGTTGTGGCGCGCCGCGTCCCAGCCGCGCACGCAATTGTTGAGCTTGGGATTGGCGCTGACCTTTTCGTCGCCGATGATGAGCCGCGCCGGTACATGCGGATGGGCGGCGATCAGCCGCTCGACCAAGGGGACGACCAGGTCATTGGCGCGCGCCACGCAGAAGATCACCTCGTAGCGCGGGTAATCGAGCTTGAAGCTCGATCCCAACGTTTCTTCACAGAAATTGTCGATGCCGCAGACCGGCCGCACGATGCTTACGGGAGGCGCGTCCGCGGTCGGCGGCAGCGGCGTTTTCCGCGGTTTCGCCCGCCGCATTGCAATCGCGACGCTGATGAAATTAAGGACGACGAGGACGAGACAGAAGAGGGCTACCGCATAGCCAAAAGTCATCATCGAGCCCCAAGGGTCGTTATCCGCTTCCGTTGCAATATCACAAAGAAGATCGGCGCGAAAAACCCCGCGCAAGCCGCGAAACGTCCGGGCGCGACGCTTTGTTGCATCTTCCGGCCCACGAGGCCGCTGTCGAGCCGGGGTTTTGTAGCGGACGAGGACGCTTGCGAGGAAGGGGGTAGGGCGTTAGGCCGAGGCGAAAGGATCATCAATGCCGCTTCCCATCGTCCGTTTCGCCCCGTCGCCGACCGGCCGGATTCACATCGGCAATGCGCGGACCGCGCTGATGAACTTCCTTTTTGCCAGGAAAAACCATGGCCGATTCATTCTGCGATTCGATGACACTGATGTGGCAAGGTCGAGCGAAGAATATGCGGCGGGGATCGAATCCGATCTGGCTTGGCTGGGCATCGTTCCGAATGCAATCGTACGCCAGTCGCGGCGTTTTGGCCTGTACGACGCGGCAGCGGAGAAATTGCGCGCGTTCGGCCGGCTTTATCCGGCCTACGAGACGGCCGAAGAGCTTGAGCGTCGCCGTAGGCGCCAGCAGGCGCGCGGCTTGCCGCCGATCTACGACCGCGCCGCGCTGCGGCTGACTGCCGCCGAGCGCACCCGCCTCGAAGCCGAGGGCCGGCGGCCGCATTGGCGTCTGAAACTCGACCCGACGATCGTGCGCTGGGACGACCTCGTTCGCGGCGAGAGCCACATCGACTGCGCCTCGCTCTCCGATCCGGTCCTTGTGCGCGAAGACGGCACGTATCTGTACACGCTGCCGTCCGTGGTCGATGATATCGATCTCGCGGTCACCCATATCATCCGTGGCGAGGATCACGTTACCAACACGGCCGTGCAGATCCAGCTTTTCGAGGCTCTGGCGGGGCACGGCTCGGCGCCGCTCTTCGGGCACCATAATCTTCTTATCTCGGCTTCCGGGGAAGGGCTTTCGAAGCGCAGCGGCGCGCTTTCGATCGCCGCGCTGCGCGAAGAAGGCATCGAGCCGCTGGCGGTCGCGGCTTGCGCCGTACTCACCGGAACGTCGGATTCGGTGCACCCGGTTCGCTCCCTCGAGGAGCTCGCCGCCGAGCTCGATCTTCAACGTATATCGCGCACCCAGGCGCATTTCGACCCCGCCGAACTCAAGAGCCTGTCGGCGCGGACGCTGCATCAAATGCCTTTCGAGGACGTTCGCCAGCGGCTCGCGGCGGCGGGAATCGCCGGCGAGAAGGCCGAAGATTTTTGGCTTGCGGTACGCGGCAATCTTGCAGCCTTGGGCGAAGTTGCCGAATGGTGGCAGGTGATTGCCGGCAAGATCGTACCGCGCATCGAAGATGTCGACCTACTCGCCGCGGCGCGCGAGACGCTGCCGGAGGAGCCATGGGACGAAGCGACGTTCGCCCGTTGGACGGTTTTGCTGAAAGGGCGCGTCGATCGCAAGGGCAAGGCGTTGTTTCACCCGCTGCGTCTGGCACTGACCGGGCGCGAACAAGGACCCGAACTCGCCGCCCTTCTGCCGCTCATCGGCCGGGCTAAAGCGGAGGCCCGACTATCCGGACACGCCGTTTGACGCCGTCGGGGCCGATCGTTTCGATCGTCTGTCCTTGACCTTGCGAATAGGCGGTCCCGTTTTTGACATCGCCGGTCGCGATCCCCGCCGAGTCGTTGCCGGCGGTCGGAACTTGCGCAGCGGCGGCGGCGTCGGTCGCTTGAATATTGTCGGATTTGCTCGTCTGTTTGGCGTGCGGATCTGGTTTCGGCAGCGCCATCTCGGCGGACTTCTCGGGCGTGATCATCGCGTCGCGCGTTCCGCCGTTGTTGAGAATGCGTTCCGCATCGGCCAGCGTATCGGCCCATGCGGCGCCAGCCGCCCGGCAGCTGCAGGAAGAATCGAGACTCTTCTGGTATTTCAGCGCCGCCGGGAGGTCCATATAGGGCTTGCCGTCGAGCCCGACCGCCGTCTGAATTTCTTGCCCCGGCACACGCGTATAGACGCTTACCTCGGCGTTCGGGCAGGAGGCCTTGCAGAAATCCGACAGACTCGCGCCACCGCGCGGGCTATAGCTCAAGGGGAAGAAGTAGCCGTCGCAGTGGCGCACGCAAAGCGCTTCCGAGCCGCCTTGCGGCGTTTCATTTTCGGGCGGCGGCAATTCGAGCGGATCCTGCGGCGATTGAACGTCGGCGCTGCTCTGGCCGCCGAACAGCGACTCGAAAAAGCCGGGTTGGCGCGGAACATTTTCCGCGGCGCGGCAGTAAGCGTAGAACCGTGCTGCGAGTTGCCGGCGTTCGGGCGACGCATTGGCGCGCGCGTTTGCCTCCAACTGCCCGAGATTGGCTTGCATCTGCTGAATTTGCGCATTCAACGCGGGGCATTGCGGGGGCGGCGGGCTACCGAAGAAAAGGAATTGCTGCCGATCGCAACCGATCGAATGCGCGTAATCGATCGAACGCTGCAATCCGGCGCGTTGCTGCTCGGCCTGGACAAGATAGGGATTGGTACGTGCGTTAGCTTCGTCAAGCGCGGCGATCTGTGATCTGAGCCCGGCACAATCAACACTTTGGGGGAGCGCCGCGCTTGAAGTGAGGCAAATCATCGCAAAAAGCGGAACCGCGACGCGAATTGGTGCAAGAAAGACCGCAAGCGCCGACCCCGGGCCGCCATCCGGATGGGAACGAGAGGTGCGGTGTGAAGCTCGCTTCATGCAAACCCCATGGAATCGACCGATTGCCGGCTCGGTGATTCGTGACAGCGCTTTACCACTTTCGGCGGAGAAATTGCTAAACGGCCGTATTTTCCGCTATGCACGATACGGAACTGCCGGAATTTGGGTCTAGCTACGAGGCAGCCCCAAACCCGACGGAGTTTGAAAAAGCACCCATGATCCTGTCGATTTTACGGCCGGTTGCGGCCATCCTGATCGCCGTTGCCATCCTGACGCCGCGTTGTGCCGGCGCCGAGGATCCGGATCTCATTTTTCGCAAATCGACGGTTTTTCATTTTCTGACGCCCAACGACAAGCTTGCGACCTATGCGCTCGATGATCCAGTCGTCGACGGCGTCGCCTGCTATTTCACGGTACCGGAAAAGGGCGGCGTCGCCGGCACGCTCGGCCTCGCCGAGCAGGTCTCCGACATCTCGCTTGCCTGCCGGCAATACGGGCCGGTGAAATTCAAGGAGAAGTTCTCGCAAGGCGACGTCGTCTTTCGCGAGCGGCGCTCGCTTTTCTTCAAGAAGATGCAGATCGTGCGCGGCTGCGACAAGAAACGCAACGTGCTTGTCTACATGGTTTACAGCGACAAGCTGATCGAGGGTTCGCCGAAGAATTCGACATCGACGGTTGCCGTCCAACCCTGGGGGGCATCCGCTCCTAAATGCGCCGACTGGCTGAGCGATTGAGCGTCTTCAATGCAGCAGGCGTTTGAGATCGGCGATCCCCTCTTCGAGCAGCCGTTCGCCAAGCGCACCCTTGGTTTGCGCCTTCAAGACGATTTCCGCGGCCTTGGCCGCGGCGTCGGCGGCGGCATCGCGGACCTGTGCCATCGCCTGCGCTTCGGCTGAGGCAATCTTATCCTCCGCCTGTTTGGTTCGGCGCCGGACGAATTCGGCGGCGCGTTCGTGCGCCTCGCGCGCAATGATCTCGGCTTCGACTTCAGCCTGGGCGATGATCGACTTGGCCTCGGCCTCGGCCTCGGCCTTTTTTCTCTCGAAGGAGGCGAGCAACGCCTCCGCCTCGGCGCGCAGATTGGCGGCTTCGGCAAGTTCGCCTGAAATCCGGGCGGAGCGCCTGTCGAGTGTGCCGGTGATCTTCTTGTGGGCGCCGATGTACCAGAGAAGCCCAAGGAATACCAAGAAAGCGACGGTTTCCCAGAATTCTGTGTCGAAGTGCATGCCTCTATGTCCTGAATTTGGCGATCGCCGCAGCGATGGCTTTCGCATCCGCCGGATCGCCAGTGATATGTTCAACGATCGCCGCGGCAGCCTCCTGCGCGATCTGTCCGACGTTGGACATTGCCTTCATTTTTGTCGCTTCGATTTGCACCTCGCTGGCTGCGAGATTCGCGGCGAGCTCGGCCTCGAGCGCATGACGTTTGGCTTCGCTCTCCGCGGCAAGGCGGGCATAGGTTTCCTGCGCCAAACTTTGGGCGTTGCCGCGCGCATTGGCAAGGGTCGTTTGATATTCGGCCGCGGCCTGATCCGCCTCGGCGCGCTTGCGGGAAGCTACACCGATATCGCCGTTTATCTTGCTGCGCCGCGCCCGCAGGATACTCTCCACGCGCGGAAGCGCTACTCTGGACATCAAAAGGTAGAGCAGCCCGAAGCTGATCGCGAGCCAGATAAACATCGACGAGAAGTTCGCCATGTCGAAGGGCGGAAACGGCTTCCCGCCAGGCTGCGCATTGTTCGGGACCTGCGTGCTTGTCCTCAAATTGGTGTCCGTGTCCATCGTTGATTTCCAATCGCCGAAGGAGCGCGCGGGTCACAAACGCCGCGATCCGCGCGCCGCCTTCTCACTTCAACACAAACAAAAGCAGGATCGCGACGAGAAAGGCAAAAATGCCGAGACCTTCCGCCAGCGCCACGCCGATGAAGGCGCGCCCGAACTGAGCGTCGGATGCCGTCGGGTTGCGCAGCGCCCCCGAGAGGAAGTGACCGAAAATCAAGCCCACGCCGATCGCGGCGGCGCCCATGCCGATCGCGGCGAGGCCAGCGCCTATGAATCTCGCTGCTGCAGTGACATCCATTACGTACTCCTGACGATTAGGGCGACCGATCTGTTGTTGCGCTCTTTATTCAGTGGCCCGGGTGAATTGCGTCGTTGAGATAGACGCAGGTGAGAATGGCGAAGACATACGCCTGCAACACGGCTTGCAGGAGCTCAAAGGCCAGCATTGCGATATCGGCAATAAAAGGAAGCGGCGCGATGACTGCGATGATGCCGGTGCCGAGCAGCGTGGCGACGAAGCCCGCCATGACCTTCAGCACAATATCGCCCGCGAGCATGTTGGCGAAGAGACGGACAGAGAGGCTAATCGGACGCGTCGCGAAAGAAACGATCTCCACCAGGACGATAAACGGAAGAAGAAAGGGCGTTACGCCGGAAGGCACGAAGGTTTTGAGGAAGCGGAAACCGTGGCGATAAACGCCGATGCCGATCACCAGCAAAATGACTCCGACGGCCATCGATGCGGTGACAAAAATCTGGCTCGTCACCGAGAAAGCAAAGGGAAACAGCCGCAGTATGTTGCAAAAGAGAATGAACATAAAAATGCTGAAAATCAGCGGAAAGAATTGCATGCCCGCGGTGCCGGAAGCCATGCGAACCGTCGAAGCGACGAATTCGTAGGACATCTCGGCCGCGGATTGCAGCCGTCCGGGTACGAGCGCGCCCCGCGAAGTGCCGACGAACATCAAGAGGCAGACGGCGGCGACGACGATCGCCATGAAAAGAGACGCATTCGTGAAACTGACGTCGATCCCGAAGGGATGCAGCTTGACGATCGGCTCCACTGTAAATTGACGAATGGGATCCATACGTTGTTCTTCGCTTCTTCCGTTAGCTTCCGGCGCTGCGTAGCACCGCCGCTATTTTGCATCCCGTTTGAGGCCTATCTGGCCGACCGCGATCCGGTAGACGTTCAACAATCCCGCCGCCATCCCGAGAAACAGGAAGACGATGAGAAACGCCGGCGCGGTTTTAAGCCAAGCGTCAATCTGCCAGCCGACGATAGGGGGGACGACGACGGCCGTTACGAATTCGATCAGCGCCCGAAATCCGAGGTTTGCCGCGTCGAAGGATTGTCGGGAGGATCGTCCGTCGTCGCTCGGCTCGGATGGCGGTTGCCGTTGATCGAGCGCTTCCGAAAGTCGGGTGAGCCGCGCATTGAGCCGCGCGGTTTCGCTCTCCTGCCCCAATTCGCGATCGGCCGCGCTCCGATCGTGCGTTTTCTCGCCCTTTGTCATCGCCGTTTCCCGCCCTTCAGACGGAACAGCGCTCTATAATGTGGTCCGCAACGAAAAGCGAGCATCCCCGCCGCCCGATGCGGGCGTGCGCTCGATGCCGAAGCTTGGAACCTGATGCGCACCTTAAAAACGCCGTCTAACCCTGTCAAGCTTTCGCCACATTGTGGCTTGCTTCAAGGGCTTGAGGATGCAGGCATTTCATCCTCATCTTGGTGTAGCGAGAAGATTCGAACGCGGCAGATAGCCGCGCGCGCCGCAAATGCCGCTTGGCCGCGGCCGGCGCCAGCGGCGCTTGTCGCACCTGAGGCTTATGTGACAAAACCCGATGCCCGGTCTTACTTTGCGCCGACCCGGAACCGATGCGGAGGGCTTATGCGCAATTCCGATGCCGTCGCCTAACGTCGATCTTTGCCCGTGAGCGTCACGCCTTCCACTTCGGCTTTGGTCCTCGCCGTCAGCGCGGACGATCGGCTGCTTGCTTCGGCCGATCCGATCTGGCGCGCCGCCAAGCGGCGCTTTGGGCCGTTGCTCGTTGGCGTCCTTCTCCTGCATGCGACGTTGATCGCGATCTTCATCCTGAGCGACGAGCCGAACCGCGACGCCAATCTGCGCGACGCCGAAATCCCGGTCGAAATCATCGTCCAGCCGCCGCCTCCGCCACCGCCGCCTCCGCAGAAGAAAGCCGAGCCGCAGCCGAAACCGCAACCGCAGAAGCAGGCCTATCTGCGCGAAGAAAAACCCGCATTCGATGCGCCGCGCACCCCGAACAACGAGACCTCGAAACGCCCAAATACTGACAATCAAACGCACTCGCCAATTGCGGGCAAGCCGGTTGCGGCGAACGAAACGAAGCCGACGCCGGATCAGCCGAAGCCCGCGCAGAACGCCGCGCCCAAGGCCGCCGATCGCACCGTGGCGCCCGACAAGCCGGACAATACGCCCGATGCCGAACCGCTCGATAAAGCCGCGCCGCTCAAGGATACACAATCCAAACAACGAGTGCAGCAGGCCAAAGAAAAGGCAGCGTTGCCCGACGACGAAAGGACCGCGGTGGCGCGGCAGCTCGCGTCTCTAACGCCGTCGCCGGACTATGCGATCGCCGCGGAATCCAAGGTGGCGCCGGTGACCGGCGGCACCGAGGATATGCGCTATCTTTCGGTCCTCTACGGACTGATCATGCGCCAGCAGCGTTTTCCCTCGAGTCCGCATCCGCGCCACAGAGAGGCGCAGGCGGTCGTCGCTTTTTGGATCGACGAGACCGGCGCGCTTATCCACGAAGCGCTTTACCGCACCAGCGGTTATCCCGAACTCGACGCAGAGGCGATGGCCGACGTTCGCCGAGCTGCGCCGTTTCCGCAGCCGCCGATCGACGAACCTCACGGATTCATTGCACAAATGGTATTCCCGCCGAAGTGATTAGGCGATTTTCTTCCGGCGGGGTCCGAAGAGATCTGCTTATTGTGCGAGCGAGTCCATGCCGGCCTTATAGATGCCGTCGATCGCCTTTTTTGCATCGGCGTCGCTGGTACCTTTCTTGGCCTTGTACTTGCCTGTCCAAGCGACCTCAGAGCCGGTTCCCTTCGGCGTGACGGAGATCGTCGAGACATAGTGCGTCACCGGCAGTGGGCTCGACACGATCGTATAGGTGTATTTTTTGCCCTTGTTGTCCCATTTCAACAAGCGCTCGACGATCGTGCCGCCGCCTTTCAAACTGAGCGTGCGAATCTTCTTCCCGTGCGACAATTCGCATTTCGCAACAGCGGGATGCCAGTTTGCGATGCCGCAGAAATCGCCGACTTTCCCCCAGACCGCATCCGCCGAAGAGGTCGAACTCGCTTGGTAATTCGACTCGATCGCGAGCGCCGATACGCTGGAAAAAATTAGCGCGGCCGAACCGGCCGCGAAAACAACGAGCTTATTCATCGAGCGTTTCTCCATTCCTTCGCATGGCTTTTTGTTTCGGGAAGCGCAGCTTAGCCTTGGCGTAACGGAATGCAATACCCGAGGGCCGGCTGCGTCGGCGCCTGCGGCGATCGCATCGAGATTGGATGGGAATTCAGGGCCAATTTCACGGTCATCGAAGCAGTGGCGAGTTCCGCGCCAGCCTTTGCCGCCGGCGCGGAAAACGCGAGGCGGAATTCATCAGTGGTGATGAACGACCACGACGTGATGATGGTGGTGATGATGATGGTGGTGAACGATCACCACATGATCGGCAAAAGCCGCCGCCGGCGCGAATGCAACGGCGGAGGCCAGTAGAGTCGCAACAAGAAGTTTCTTTAGCATCGATTTGTCCTTATGCTTCAAGAACCCCGGCAGCGCCGCAGTTCCGGGATGCTTATCCACGGCGGATCCTTAACCCAAGCTGAATGAAGTTGATCGCGGGTGGTTTTACGGGATCGCGGGCGAAAAAATCGGGCTTCTACACCGCCTCCAGGAACCGCTCGGCCTCGGCAAGCTCCACCGACACGATCTGACTGACCCCGCGTTCGGCCATGGTGATGCCGAACAGCCGGTCCATGCGCGCCATGGTAATCGGGTTATGCGTGATCGTCACAAAACGCGTGTCGGTGCGCTTGCGCATCTCGTCGAGCAGATCGCAGAAACGTTCGACGTTGGCATCGTCGAGCGGCGCATCGACCTCGTCGAGCACGCAGATCGGCGCGGGATTCGTGAGAAAGATCGCGAAGATGAGCGACAGCGCGGTGAGCGCTTGTTCGCCGCCGGAAAGAAGCGTCATCGCTTGCAGTTTCTTGCCCGGCGCTTGCGCCAGAACCTCGAGTCCCGCTTCGAGCGGATCGTCGGATTCGACGAGCCGCAATTCCGCCGTGCCGCCGCCGAACAAGCCCGTAAACAGATCTCGGAAATGCGCATTGACCGCGTCGAAGGCGACCATCAGCCGCTCGCGGCCTTCTTTGTTGAGATTTTGAATCGCCTGCCGCAGCCGGCGAATCGCTTCGGTCAGGTCTTCGCGTTCGGCGGCGAGGTTGCCGCGCGAGGATTCGATCTCGGCAAGTTCTTCCTCGGCGCGCAGATTGACGCCGCCAAGACGCTCGCGCTCCTGCCTCAGCTTCTCGAGCTTGGCTTCGACAGTGGCCGCTGACGGCGGCGCGGCGCCGGCTTCGACCTGCGCAACGCCGGCGAGCTCCGCTGGCTCGCATTGCAGCTCGGTGGCGATATGATGGCTGACCGCCGTGAGGCGCTCGCGCCCTGCTTCAAGGCGCGCTTCACTGCGCGCTTTCTCCTCGCGCGTCGCGCTCACGGCGTCTTGCGCCGCGCGCGCCGCCCGATCGGCTTCGGCGAGGCGTGCCTCGGCCGCGGCGCGTGCATCGGCGGCATCGCGGCGCGATCCTTCGGCCGCTTCGATCCGGTCGAGCAGGACCTGACGCGTACGCAAAAGCTCTTTTGGAGCATCGGCGAGTTTCAGCCGTTCGGCATCCGCTTCCGCGAGTCGCGATTGAAATTCGCTGACATGTGCGACGGCGCTCTCGCGGCGTGTCTGCCAAGACGCCCGCTCTTCGGCAATCGCCTGGCGGCGATGGGCGCGCATCTGCACTGCCTGCACAAGCGCCTGCAATTCGCCGCGCGCCTCGGCGGCGGCAGCGCGATCCCGTGTGGCGGCAGCGCGCGCCGCTTCGAGCTTCGCGGCAAGTTCGGCTGCGGCGACAAGCCCGGCGAGGGCCTGCTCGGCTTCGTGTCGTTGGCGCAGCGCTTCGTCGGAACTCGTGCGCAGACGTTGCTCGGCTTCTTCGCGCGCCGAAAGAAGCGCCGCGATCTGCGCCTTGCGGCGTTCGGCGGCAGCGGCCTTTTCGCGCATCGCCTCAAGCTCGTGCAAAGCGGCGCGATGATTTTGCCGCGCCCGGCTCTCCGCTTCCGCCTTGCGACGCAGATCGGCTTCGGCCTGCACTGCCGCGGTCTGCAGCGCGTCGGCGGCGTCGCGAGCGACTTCCGTCTCGCGGAGCAGATCGTCAAGATGATTCTTTTCGGCGAGCCGGCGCGCCGCGGGCGTCGATACTTCTGCGGCTACCGTTAAACCGTCCCATCGCCAAAAATCGCCGTCGAGCGAGACAAGCCGTTGCCCGGGCCGCAAAAGAGCCTGCAGGCGCTGGCCTTCACTCTTCGCTACGACGCCGATCTGCGCGAGGCGGCGGGCAAGAACCGGCGGGGCTTGCACATGCGCGGCAAGCGGTGCGACGCCCTCGGGCAAAGCGGGATCGTCGGTCGCGCTCGTCGGCGCCCAATGGGCCGGCGCGGCGATATCGCTCGAAGCGTCGAGATCGTCGCCCAGCGCCGCGCCGAGCGCCGCCTCGTAGCCTTTGGCGGCGCCGACCTCTTCGATCATGGCAGGCCAAGCGGCGCCGGTCTCCGACTTGAGCAATTTCGCCAGCGTCTGCGTCTCGGTTTCGAGACCTTGCGCGGCACGCTCGGCTTCTTGATAGCGGGCGCGGGCCGCGGCTTCGGCCCGGCGCGCCTCGGCATGCAGCGACTCCGCGGTGATTGCTTCCTCTTCCCCCGCCTTCGCTTTGGCGATCGCCGCTTCGAGCGCCGTTTCGAGATTGGCCTCGGCGCCGGCTTCGGCATGCTCGGCGCGCAGTCGGACGATGTCCTCGCGAACCGTGGCGATTTCGGCTTCGAACTGCTGCACCCTCTGGCTTTCTTCGCGCAGAGTCTTGCTGAACGACTCACGCCGTGCCTCGGCGTCCGAGAACGCCGTTTGCGCCGCGGTGAGCGCCGTCTCCGATTGCGCCAGCGCGGTCTCCGCGAGGCGCTGGCGTTCCGCCGCCTCGGTGTGCGTCTCTTCGCCGATCTCGGTGAGTTCGCCCAGTTCCCGACCAAGCCGCGCAAGAACCTCCGCGGCGTCCTCGATCAAGGCTTGCTCGCGCAAAAGGTCGGCGGTCATCTCGGCGATGCGCCGTTCGAGTTCCGCCGTCCGCGCTTTGGTTCGCCGTTCCTCGCCGTCGAGCGTCTCGCGGGCGAGCAGCAATTTCTGCAACTCGCCTCCTGCCGCCGTTTCGGCTTCGCGCAAGCCGGGCAACTCGCCGGCGACCGCCGCCTGCCGGCGGCCGGCTTCGGCCTGCCGCAACGTGTCCTCGGCGAGCTTCCTGAGATCGGCTTCGAGCTTGCGTTCCGCCGTGCCGAGGTGCGCGGTCGCGTCGTTCAGATTGACGAGAGCAAGCAGCGCCTCGTTGCGGCGGATCTCGGCGGCGAGACCGCGATAGCGCGTCGCCTGCCGCGCCTGGCGTTTCAAAGCGTCGATCTGCTGCTCGAGCTGCTTCACGACGTCTTCGAGACGGTCGAGATTGTCTTCCGCGCCTTTCAAGCGCAGTTCGGCTTCGTGGCGGCGCGAATAAAGTCCGGCAATACCGGCCGCTTCTTCCAGGATACGGCGGCGCTGTTGCGGTTTGACCGCGATGATTTCGCCGATTTGGCCTTGCCGGACGATGGCGGGCGAACGGGCGCTGGTCGAAGCGTCGGCGAACAAGAGCTGCACGTCGCGGGCGCGCACCTCGCGGCCGTTGATGAAGAAGCTCGAGCCTTCCTCGCGCTCGATGCGGCGGCTGACTTCGATTACGTCGGCATCGTTGAAGGCCGCAGGCGCGCTGCGATCGCTATTGTCGAGCACGAGACGGACTTCCGCCATGTTGCGGCTCGGGCGCGTGTTGCTGCCGGAGAAGATCATATCGTCCATTTCGATGCCGCGCATCGTCTTCGAGGATGTTTCTCCCATCACCCAGCGCAACGCATCGACCAGATTCGACTTGCCGCAGCCGTTCGGTCCGACGACGCCGTTGAGTCCCGTCTCGATCAGGAATTCCGTCGGCTCGACGAATGTCTTGAATCCGGCGAGATGCAGCTTGGTGAACTTCATTGACGAAGGGCCTGTTTGCCGCGAATCGAGCCATCATACACGAGCGCAGCGGGCGCCGTGCGCCTGGGCCTGAAATTGCCTCGGGACATAGGCCTAAAATGCACAGGAAAACGCAAGCAGAAATAGCATTTTTTCTGTGCGAAACCAGCGGTTTCGGACGCGCCAAAGACGCTGGGGCCAGCGCTTGCTCCGCCTGTTCTTTTGGCAAGCGCCAAGCTGCGCTTCGTTCGGGCGATAGGCCGCCCTATCCCTTCAGCATCGGCTGCAGGATCTTGTCGAGCGCGTCGGGGGTGATTTCGCCGCTGATCTTGTGGCCGTTGATGAAGAAAGTCGGCGTGGCGTCGATGCCGAATTTCCGCGCCGCGTTGTCGCGTTCCTGTTCGACCTTTTCATAAAGGCTTTGATCGTTGATGCAGGTCTCGAACGTCGCCTGCGTCATGCCGGTCTGCTTTAGGAGATTGGCGAGCGCCTCGAGCGGCTTGTCGATGAAAGCCCAATTCTTCTGCTGGTCGAACAGGAGATCGACGACGGCGTTGCGCTTTTGCGGGCCGGAGCAACGCGCCAGCATGAAGGCCGCCGTCGCCAGCGGATCGAGCGGGAACTCGCGTAGGATAAAGTGCACTTTGCCGGTATCGACATATTTGCTGATGAGCGTCGGATAGGTCATCGCATGGAAGGCGGCGCAGTGCGTACAGGTCATCGAGGCATACTCGATCATCGTGATCGGCGCGTCGGCCTTACCTTGCGGGACGTCGGGCAGCGCCTGCGGCTCCATAAGCTGTGCGATGGGCACGACGGCGCCTTGGGCATGAACCGGATTGCTCCGCGAGCCGACGACGGCGGCCACGCCGGCCAAAGTGAGGACGGCAGCGGCCGCAAGTTCGAGAAGGTTGCGGCGGTTCGTCAACGAAAGCTTTTTCTGCATGAGTTGTTCCATGCCGGAGGCGGGGAGAGACGCGGAAGCGGGAGTATGGACGAAATCCGCTGCTTTGTGCAGGTTGTGCATGCGCCTGCGGCAATTAAAAACTCGGTAATCGGCCGTCAGGGATGCGGTTGCAGCACCCGCGCTCCGAGCCGGCAGAGCGCATTGTGCAGTGCATCGTCCGCCACGCCGGCGACGGCGGCTTCGGCTGCCGCGATCGCCTCCGCGGACGGCGCTTGACGGGGCGCTTTGCGCTTCGGGCGGCGCTCCAATGGGCCTTGTTTGAGGGCGATCCGCCCCACGCAGCCAAACCCCAAATAGGCGTTGACACGCTCGATGACCATACCGGAGACATGTTGCAATTCGAGGGCGTGGGCGCCTTCTACCCGCACCACGAGCGTCGCCGGCAGAAGACCGCCTCGGTTGTTGCCACGCAGCGGCCAGCGTAGGCAAAGCGGTTCGGACATGGCGGCGAGCCGTTCGCCGACGATCTCTTCCCAATAAAGGACGATGTCGGAGGCGCCGAATCCCTGCCGGGCGAGAACCGGATCGATTGCTGCCCCGACGAGATCGGCAAGCGGACGCGACCAGGGTCGGGATTTAGCCATCAGGCTTTATAATCCGCAGCGGGTTCAAAGGCGAGTGCGTCGGCGTTTGCCAAAGGGGCAAAGTCGCGGCGCACGCTATGCGGATCCCGAAAGACAGGTTAAACCGGACGAATGCAAAGTCTTCCTCGCGCCTTGCGCCGCGAGCCGCCGGGTTGCCTGGCGGAGGCCGAGATCGCGGCGGCGGTGCTTGCCTGGTACGACCGGCACCGGCGCAGCTTGCCATGGCGGGCACCGCCCGGCGTTCCGCCCCGCCCGTACGTTGTCTGGCTCTCCGAGATCATGCTGCAGCAGACGCGGGTCGAGGCCGTCAAGCCGTATTTCGAGAATTTCCTGCGCCGTTGGCCGAATGTTGCCGCGCTCGCCGCCGCGCCCCTCGAAGCGGTGATGCAGCAATGGGCGGGGCTTGGCTACTATTCCCGGGCGCGCAGCCTTTATGCCTGCGCGCAAGCGATCGTCGCCGAGCACGGCGGGAACTTTCCGACGAGCGAAGCGGCGCTGCGCGCACTCCCGGGAATCGGCCGCTACACGGCGGCGGCGATCGCGGCGATCGTGTTTGGGCAAAAAGCGGCGGCGGTCGACGGCAACGTCGAACGGGTATTGGCGCGCCTCGAGGCGCTCGACGTTCCCTTGCCTGCGGCCAAGCCGCTGCTTGCCGAAAAAGCCGCGCGGTTGGTGCCGGACGAACGGCCCGGCGACTTCGCGCAAGCGATGATGGACCTCGGCGCAACGATCTGTACGCCGCGACGGCCCGCTTGCGGGATTTGTCCGCTGCACTCCCGTTGTCGCGCGGCGGCGCAGGCCATGCCGGAAGATTGGCCGCGTAAGAGGCCAAAGGCGACGCGGCCGCACCGGCGCGGCGCGGCCTTCGTCCTGCGGCGCGGCGATTTGCTCCTTTTGCGCAAACGGCCGCCGCGCGGACTGCTGGGGGGAATGACGGAATTTCCGAGCACGATCTGGACGGATTTCTATGACCCGTTAACCGCCGTGCACGCGGCGCCGCTGGTTGCCGATTATCGCCGGTTGCCGCAAGCTATCGCGCACGTTTTCACGCATTTCTCTCTGTCGCTCGACGTTTTCTTAGCTGACGTAGAGAGCGAAGCGCCGGCCGGATGCCGGTGGGTAAGGGACGCCGATCTCGAAGCCGAGGCTTTGCCGAGCCTCATGCGCAAGGTCGCCGCCGCGGTGAGAAGCAGCGGCTGGTGAAACCGGCGCGCGACGATGAGCTTTCCTGATGAGCCAAGGGCGGACAAGCCAAGGCCGCGGCCATCTGACGGTCGAACTTACCGAAGGCGCGTTTCGCGTCACCTGCGGACCAAAATCGCTGACGATTTTTCCTGCCACAGATCTCCCTGGCGCGGCGGCGCCGGTCGATTTCGTCATTCGCCTCGATGAAATCCTCACGTGGGATGCGCCGCACGACGACAACGAAGTCGAGGTCGATGATCTCCAAAAAATCGTCGCCGGGATCACCGCCGTGTGCGAAAGACGCGGCTTGACGGTCGCTTTCGAGTGAACCTACGGCACCTCGATCGTGGCGACCGCCGGCGTGGGCGGGAAGGTCGTCTCCCAGCCGCCGCCGAGCGCCTTGTAGAGAGCGACGACATCGACGTCGACATTGGTCGCGCTCGTCGCCAATTGTTGTTCGGCCGAGAGCAGGGTGCGCTGCGCGTCGAGCACCGTGATGAATTGCGTGACGCCGTCGTTGTAACGGCTGCGGGCGAGACCGAGCGCCGCGCCGGCGTGCTCGACCTGCCGGCGTAGACTAAGGCGCCGCGCCTGCTCGGTGCGATACGCGACCAGCGCGTTGACGACGTCGTGCCAGGCTTTCAGCACCGTCTCGTGATAGGCGATCGC
>JASHUD010000174.1 GCA_030040215.1 Methylovirgula sp. | reverse complement strand
TTGAGTTAGAGCCATTGACGGCGGGTCATTCTCCGAGGTCGGCGAGGATATTTCCATGACTGCCGGAAGATGTTAAACCAATTGCCGCAGAGCCAAACAAGTTTGCGGGCATCTCTACATTTGCGAACGAAGACCGTCGCGATCGAGAAAGTTCGAAAACGAAGGTACTGGTTCCTAGGTTCGCGGAAGCTACAACGCAATAAACATGGCTCGTTCTACAAAGTTGAGCCGTATTCCTTAGCGACCGGGATCGTCGAGTCGAAACCGAAGGTGGGATCGCGATTAGCGACTCGCGTGGCGGAGACGGAGGGATTCGAACCCTCGATAGAGCTTTACAACCCTATAACGGTTTAGCAAACCGCCGCCTTCAGCCACTCGGCCACGTCTCCGGAAGGCCGGAACAATGCCCGAGCCGCGATCGTAAGGCAAGGCGCGGCCTTCTCGCCGCATGCGGGCAGGAAATTACGCCGCGACCTTCGCCGCCGCTTCGACCTCCGTGACAAATTCCGCGATCCGGCTGATCGACGCTTTGTCGTAGAGCAGCGGTGCGTGGCCTTGACCCTCGACGACATAGGTCGCGCAACGCTTGTGGCGGCGCGCCATTTCGACGAGCGTCGCCGGCGCGAATATGTCGGAGTTCGCTGCGCGGATGGCAAGCAGCGGAATTTCCGCGAGCGCGTCGAAAAGCGGCCAAGCGGGTGGCAAAGGCTCTTCTAGATTGAGCTTGTCGAGCGTTTTCACCAGTTTCGGATCGAACGTGAGGCCGAAGCTTCCATCGGCTTTTTGGAACGTGGCGCGGGCGTGGCGTTCGAAATCCGCCTCGCTCAGCGCCGGAAACTGCGCGCTCATGATCTTCTTGAGGCAATCGATCGCGTCGGGCAGCGAACCGGGCGTCGCCATATGGCGCAGATAGTGGCGGATCCGCGTAAACCCTTGCGGCTCGATTACCGGCCCGATGTCGTTGAGCACGGCGCCGCGCACCAGCGCCGGCCGGCGCACCGCCAGCGCCATCACGTGAAAGCCGCCGCGCGACGTGCCGACGAAAACCGCCGCGTGCACTTCCGCCGCCGTGAGCACGGCGTCGATATCGGCGTTCTCGACCGGAATCTCGTAGTTGCGCCAGTCGGGATCGAAATCGGAGCGGCCGCGGCCGCGATAGTCGATTGCGACGACCCGGCGTCTCTGTCCCGCCGCGCCGCTGGCGAGCGCTTCGGCGAGGGGATCGAAATCGGCGGCGTTACGCGACAAGCCGGGAAGGCAGACCACCGGCAGGCCGGGACCCGCGCCATAGTCGCGCATGTGCAGCTTCAGTCCGTCCGGCGCGCCGAAGAAACGACTGACGAAGGACATGCCTCGCTCCGGAATAAAACGCTAACGCTTCCTTTACCATGTCCGGCGGCAGGTGGAACTTATCTCAATTCTTAGCGATTCCCTCGCATGCAAACCCGCCAACCCGCCGCCATCCTCGTCGTCGAAGACGATTTGCTCGTCCGCGACATGATCGTCGAACTCTTACAAGAGGCCGGTTTCGTGGCGTATGAAGCCGCCAACGCCGAAGAAGCGCTGCGGGCGCTTGCGAAACGGCACATCGATACGGTCGTCAGCGACGTCGATATGCCCGGCGAGATCGACGGACTGGGACTTGCGCGGCGCATCGGCGAGCTGAAGCCAGAGGTCGGCGTGATCCTCACTTCAGGCCGTCTGGGGCACGCCCTCCCGCCGGGGACGCGGTTCCTCGCCAAACCGTTCACGGCGTGCCACCTGCTGCAATCCGTCGCCGCTCTGGTCGGCGAACGGATTTACGCAGCGTCATAGCAGTTTGGCCGTGCGGAGCGAAAATCCGGCCGTTTTGGTTTGCCCGAAACACGCCTGATACATGGCCCAATTTTCGATGACCCTTTGGACGTAGTTGCGGGTCTCTTCGAAGGGGATGCGCTCGACCCAGTCGACGGGATCGACATCCGGCTTGCGCGGATCGCCATAAGCCTCGATCCATTCTTTCACGCGCCGTCCGCCGGCGTTATAGGCTGCGAAAGCGAGGATCGGCGAATTGCCTTGCTCGGCGAACAATTCCCCGAGATGGGCGGCGCCAAGCTTGGCGTTGAAGGCCGCGTCGCGGGTGAGCTTGCCGGCGTCGAAATCGACGCCCGTCAGTTCGGCCGTCCGTTTCGCCGTCGATTCGATCATCTGCATCAGCCCGATCGCACCGGCTGAGGAAACGGCACTCGGATCGAAGGCGCTTTCCTGACGGGCAATCGCATAGACGATCGACGGCGGCGCGGAATGTTCGAGCGGCTCGAATTGCGGAACGCCGTAAGTCGGGAAAGCGAGGCTGTCGACCGGCATCTGCCGCTGGGCGAGGATCTTGCCGATGACCAGCGACGCGTGCGCGTCGCGCTGCGCGGCCACGACGTTGGCGAGCGCGGCGACCTGCGGCTCGCTCGTCAGATGTTGCGCCGCCTCCATCGCCAGGCCGAGCGCGAGATCGTTTTCGCCGAGCGCATAAAGCAGTTCGACGCTGCGCACCGATGGATCGCGCGCCGCACCGGTCGCGGCGTGGGCGAGGCTGCGCAGCGTGATCGTCTTCAACCCAAGGTGCTGCCGGGCGAGCTGGCCATAATAGGTCGCGACCTGGTCCGCCGCCCGTTCGTAATAGGCTCGGGCGAGCGAACCTCCGTCCTGGCGCCCTGCGGCATCGGCGGCGCGGCCCTGCCAATAGGCGATACGGGCGATGGAGATCGGCGTCTGGGCGATTTGCGCGGCGGCGTTGAAATGCCGGGCGGCGCGAGCCGGATCGTGCAAGAAACGCAGCGCGATCCAGCCGGCGTGAAATTCCGCGTCGATCTTCGCTTCGTTGCTCTGCGCCGAATGTTCGGCGCAGAGCCGATAGGCGATCAACGGCTCGTTGAGATCGAGAAGTTTGCGGGCGAGCGTGCGCCGTTCCGCCCACCACGCGTCGCCGTCGACGAGAACGGTGGGATCGCGCGGCGCGGCGAGCATCAGCGCCGCCGCCTCTTTCACCTTGTCGTCTTTGTCGGAGCGCCGCAGTTTCTGTATCTTGGCGAAAAGATAGCCGGGATCGCCGCGCAGCGCGGCAGGGACGGAGGCGAAGATCTTGTCGCTCATCGCCCCGTTGTTGACGTCGGCGCGCAACCTGGCGAGCTTTGCGACTTCCGGGCCGGCATAGAAGGCGGCGCGCAGCCCGGCTTCGTTCTCTTGCTCATAGAGCATACGGTCGGCGCGCGCTTTGTGGTCGGCTTTGGTCAGATCGCTGCCAAACTCGGTTTTTACATCGCTTTCGAGACCGCCCGGCAAATCAGAATTGCGCCAGATCGCGCGAACGAGCTCCTGCGCTTGGTCGGTCTTGCCTTCGCTCAGATAGAGGCGGGCGAGCGCCAGTTTGCCCGGCACCGTCCGCGGCGGCGATTGGGCGAAGAATGCCTCGATCAGTTTCGGGTCGGCATGGTTTGCATAGAGGCTCTCCTCGATGCGGCGGACAATGAAATCGCGTCCCGGCCATGTGGGATAGGCGGCGAGGAAAGCCTGAAGGCGTTGCGTGCCGACTTCATGGGCGTCGCGCAGCGCCACCCATTCGAGGGTGGTGCGCACAAGGGGATCCGTGGCGACCGCAGCTTGCGCATCGCCGTCGGTCAGGTCGCCCGCTTTGTAGAAGGGCAGCGCTTCGCGTAAGCCGGAGAGATCGAGACCGAGCGCCGCGGCGCGATCGAGCGGCGGCCCCGCAGGCCCAAAGCTTTGGCTGGCCAAACGGGCGCGTTCGGCTTCGAAAAAGCCTTCGACCTGCGTGGCGGCGGTGTAGAGCGAGTCGCTGATCCAAGCGGTGAGTTGGGTCGCCGCCGCGCGATCGTAGTCCGGACGCGCCAGGTGCATGGCGGCAAATGCCAGGCAAAGCCCGAGACCGCCGAGCAGGGCGACAGATCGAACGGGAAGGCGGCGTGCTGCCATGAAAAGATCCTGCGCGCTCTCGACGCGGCCGCGCTACTGCATCAGCGCACCGGATCGGCGGCGTCGACACTCAAATTTGCGAGCCGCGTCCGGGCTCAGGGAATCTGGCCATCATTTTTGCGCCATTGCCTTACGAATCATCGACCGCGGCATTAGCTCCAGCAACTGCCAACGCAGGTCCGATCGGCGTGCTATTTCAATGGTCTGCGTAACGAGGTTCCGCTTTGGCTCGCGCCGCGCGGGCGGCGAGGGCAGACATGGACTTGCCGCAGCAATTGTCGGAAAACACAGGTGCAAAACTAAGGCGCGCATAGGGCAATCGTCGGAAAGGATGCCGGTATGGGTAGAAAAGCCAGCTTTAGGGGATCGATCACCGCCCTGGTGACGCCGTTCAAGGCGGGCAAAATCGACGAAGATGCGTATCGCGCGCTGGTCGATTGGCAGATCAGCAATGGTACGCATGGGCTCGTTCCGGTAGGAACGACGGGCGAAAGTCCGACACTTTCGCATGCCGAGCACCGCAAAGTCATCGAAGTTTGCATTGCCGAGGCGCGGGGCAGAGCGCCGGTCATCGCCGGGGCGGGCTCCAATAGCACGACGGAGGCGATCGAACTCGCCCAATTTGCCGAAAAGTCCGGGGCCGCCGGCGCTCTCGTGGTCACGCCTTATTACAATAAGCCCTCGCAGGAAGGCATGTTCCGGCATTTCAAGGCGGTCAACGACGCGATCGGCATTCCGATCGTCATTTACAATATTCCGCCGCGCTCGGTCGTCGATCTGTCGATCGAGACGATGCAACGGCTCTTCGAACTGAAAAATATCGCCGGAGTGAAGGACGCGACCGGGAATCTCGCCCGTATCGCCTTGCAGCGCCGGGCACTCGGACCGGATTTCCTCCAGCTATCGGGCGAAGACATGACCGCGCTTGCCGTTATGGCGCATGGCGGTCACGGCTGCATATCGGTCACCGCCAACGTCGCGCCGCGGATCTGCGCCGATATGCAGGAAGCCTGCATGAAGGGCGATTTTGCCGCCGCTTTGCAGATCCAAGACCGCCTGACCCCGCTGCACGCGGCACTCTTTGCCGACCCAAACCCGGCGGGGGCGAAATATGCGCTTTCGGTGCTCGGCAAGATCGCCGACGAGTTGCGCCTCCCGATGCTGCCCGCCTCGAGCGCCGCGCAGGCGGCCATCAAGGCCGCCATGCGGCACGCCGGGCTCCTAGCGTAAGCAGCGGAGGCCGTCCGATTGGCTGGAAATTTCAAAGTCGTCGCCGACAACCGCCGCGCCCGATTCGATTATGAGATCGGTGAGACGTTCGAGGCGGGGCTGGTGCTGACCGGCACCGAAGTCAAATCGCTGCGCACCGGCAAGGCGTCGATCGGCGAGAGCTACGCCAACATCGACAAAGCCGGCGAGCTCTATCTCGTCAACGCCAACATTCCCGAATATGTGCAGGCGAATCGTTTCAACCATCATCCGAAGAGATCGCGGAAACTACTTCTCAAATCACGCGAAATAAGCCGCCTCGCGAAGGGCTTGGAACGCGAAGGTATGACTATCGTTCCCCTCAAGATCTATTTTAACGAGCGCGGCCGCGCCAAGATCGAATTGGCTTTGGGGCGCGGCAAGAAGCTTCATGACAAGCGCCAATCGGAGAAGCAGCGCGATTGGAACCGCGAGAAAGGCCGGCTGTTGCGCGACAAAGGCTAGCGGGCCGAAGCAGCTTTCGGGGGTCGTCCCTCGAGACGCTGCCTCTGGCGCTCCTCACCATGAGGATGATTTGTTCGCCAGTTGCTCCCTCGTCCTGAGGAGCCCGCGAAGCAAGCGTCTCGAAGGGCGAGGGCGGGAACGAAACTCTGTCATAAACCAGTGTGCCGGACATGCAGCCGTTGAAAATCGATCATTGTGTGATTCACGTTTCCGATTGGGAGCGGTCGAACCACTTTTACGGTGCGGTGCTAGGCGCCGAGATCGTGCCGCGCCAAAAGGGCTTTTCCTACAGATTCGGGGACTTTCTGCTGAATTGCCACGGCCCGGGCGTGACGCCGAGAATCGTGGCGCAACTGCCCGTCGAGCCCGGCAATAGCGACCTTTGCTTCGAATGGCCGGGACCCATCGCTACCGCGCTCGCCCATCTCGCAGCGCAAGGCGTCCCGGTTGCGCTGGGCCCCGTTGCGACGCAAGGCGCGAAAGGTGCGGCAACCAGCGTCTATTTCCGCGATCCCGACGGCTCGTTGCTCGAATTCATGAGCTACGCGCCGTAAGGAGATCATCGTGCCATGCGGAGCTTGCAGGCGCGCTCGAACACCTCTCGGAACATCGGCGGCGTCAGAACGGCGGTGTTGGTGTTGTAGCGCGAGCAATGATAGCTGTCGAAGAGCCTGATGCTTGGCGCGAGCGCATGTTCGCTCCCGTGCGCGAAGGGCAGCGCGGCAAGCTTCAAACCGAAGGCGCGGACTATCGAGTCGTGCGCGACGCGGCCGAGGGCGATGATCGCCTTGAGATTCTGCATGGCGGCGATCGTCGCCGTGAGGAACGTGCGGCAATTGGCGATTTCCGACGGCGCAGGCTTGTTTTGCGGCGGAACGCAGCGTACCGCGTTGGTGATCGCGCAGCCGACGAGCCGCAGCCCGTCGTCGGCGCGCGCCGCATAGATCCCGGAGGCGAGTCCGCAGGCGAGCAATGTTTCGTAGAGAAGAACGCCGGCAAAATCGCCGGTGAAGGGACGGCTGGTGCGGTTGGCGCCGCGCAACCCGGGCGCGAGGCCGACAATCAGCAGCCAGGCGTCGTCGTCCCCAAAGGTCGGCACCGGCGCGTTAAACCACTCCGGATATTCGCTTCGATTGGCGCTGCGAAACGCGACGAGCCGCGGACAGCGCGGGCAGTCATGGCCGGGTTCCGTCCGAAAAGCAGTTGCGGCCGAGGCATCGCCGCGCACGGTCAATCGTCCAGCACGTCCTGATCGTAGTCGCCCGAAACCGCAGAGGCGGGCCGCCGCTCCTGATATTTCTGCGCCCGTTCCGGGCGCTCGTTCGGATCGCGTCCGATCTTCGCCGCGAGATTAACGAGGTCGATGAACTCGTCGGCTTGCCTGCGCAACTCGTCCGCCACCATCGAGGGCTGCGTCGTATTGGTCGAAACTACGGAGACCCGCACGCCTTTGCGCTGCACGGCTTCGACCAGCGAGCGGAAGTCGCCGTCGCCGGAAAACAGCACAACGTGATCAAGATGCTCGGCCATTTCCATGGCATCGACGGCGAGCTCGATATCCATGTTTCCCTTCACCTTGCGGCGACCGAGGGAGTCGACGAATTCCTTGGTCGGCTTGGTAACCACCGAATAGCCGTTGTAATCGAGCCAATCGATCAACGGACGGATGGAGGAATATTCCTGATCTTCCACCAACGCCGTGTAGTAGAAGGCACGGACAAGCTTGCCTCGGGTTTGGAACTCCTTCAGCAGGCGCTTGTAATCGATATCGAAGCCCAGGGATTTTGCGGTCGCATAAAGATTCGCGCCATCGATAAATAGCGCAATTCGCTCCTGATCAGCCATAAACGTTTCTCTAAGGTTGTTTGGTCTAAGCGGCGTTTCGTCATCCGCAATGGAACCGTAAAATGCTTGCGGAATCCGGCGTGCGAGGGGTGGAATCCTCAACGCACGAAGGTTAGATAGTTGGCCCCTGAAGCTTATGTCGTCAAGAGCGATCCCCTTGAATCCAAATCAATATTGAGAATCTGGCTTCCGCTGCGGCAGTTCGACGGCCGCCCGCCACACGCCAAAAAAGCAAGCGCGGCGAATGTCGGCTTGATAGAAACGTATCGCTTCTGTAGAAGCGCAAATTGCCGGATTAGGCAAATCAAGGAGTTTTGAAGAATGGCCCGCGTCACGGTGGAAGATTGCATCGATAAGGTCGAGAATCGTTTCGAACTCGTGCTGATCGCAAGCCACCGGGCGAGGATGATCGCGGCCGGCGCGCCGATTACGATCGATCGCGACAAAGATAAAAATGCCGTCGTCGCGCTGCGCGAAATAGCCGAGGCGACGCTTGCGCCGGAAGACCTGAAGGAAGACTTCATTCACTCTCTGCAGAAACATGTTGAAGTCGATGAGCCGGAAGCCGAAGTGGTGCCGGCCATCGCGCCGATCGACAAGGCGCAATCCGAAGCGTTTGGCGACGTCCAGTTTGACCGTATGACCGAAGAGGATTTGCTGCGCGGTCTCGAAGGCTTGGTGCCGCCGGCCGAGACCGAAGACGACAGCGATTGAGTTTGCCAGGCGCCATGCTGGCATCCGGTTTGCAGCGCTTGGCTGCGACAATCCGCGCCCCGATCTTGCCGCTACACCGCTAAGGAGTCGCGGCAGCGTTGGTGTGTTCGCGGCCGCGCAGGCTCCCATGGCGTCGAAACGAAACATGATGCGGCAATACGAGCTCGTCGAACGCGTTCGGCGGTATAATCCGCATGCCGACGAAGAACTTCTCGATCGCGCCTACGTCTATGCGATGCGCGCGCACGGCGCGCAGATGCGCGCCTCGGGCGACCCTTTCTTCTCGCATCCGCTCGAAGTCGCCGCGATTCTCACGGACCTCAAGCTTGATGACGCGACCATCGTCGCCGCCGTCCTTCACGACACGATCGAAGACACCGATTCCACGCGCGAAGAGATCGACAGGGTCTTCGGCCCCGACATCGGCCGACTGGTCGAGGGACTGACCAAACTCAAACGCCTCGATCTCGTTTCCAAACGCGCCGTCCAGGCGGAGAACTTTCGCAAGCTGCTGCTGGCCATCGCCGCCGATGTACGCGTCCTGCTCGTCAAACTCGCCGATCGCCTCCACAATATGCGCACGCTGCATTTCATGCCGCCCGAGAAACAGCAGCGCATCGCCGAGGAGACCCTCGATATCTATGCGCCGCTCGCCGGACGCATGGGGATGCAAACCATGCGCGACGAACTCGAGGAACTCGCCTTTCGGCATCTGATGCCGCAAGCCGCCGTAACCATCAAGACGCGGCTCGACGAGCTCCGAGAGAAGAACGGCAAGATCATCGCCAGCGTCGAGCAGGAATTGCGCGACGAACTTTCGGCGCGCGGCATCGAAGCCAGCGTCGAAGGACGCCAGAAGCTGCCCTATTCGATCTGGCGCAAGATGGAGCGCAAATCGATCGCGTTCGAACAATTGTCGGACATTTTCGGCTTCCGCGTCTGTGTCAATAAAGTCGAGGATTGCTACCGCGTGATCGGCGTCGTTCACACCAAATGGCCGAGCGTGCCGGGGCGATTCAAGGACTATATCTCGACGCCGAAGGAGAACGATTATCGTTCGATTCACACGACCGTGGTAGGCCCGGGGCGGCAGCGCGTCGAGCTGCAGGTTCGCACCCACGACATGAACGACGTGGCCCGCTACGGAATCGCCGCGCACGCGCTCTATAAGGACGGGCGCGTCGCCGACCGCGAGGCGTTGAGCCGCGAAAGCCGCGCCTATCAATGGCTGCAGCGCACGATCGATCTTCTGGCGGAAGGCGACTCGCCGGAAGAATTCCTCGAACATACCAAGCTCGAGCTTTTCCCCGATCAGGTCTTCTGCTTCACGCCGAAAGGCGTGCTCATCGCGTTGCCGCGCGGCGCGACGCCGATCGACTTCGCCTACGCCGTCCATACCGACGTCGGCAATTCCGCCGTAGGCGCCAAGATCAACGGGCGGATCGCCCCGCTCGGCTCGCAACTGGAGAACGGCGACGAAGTGGAAATCGTGCGCGCCGAAGGGCAGGTGCCGCCGGCCGTCTGGGAAAAGCTGGTGGTGACCGGAAAGGCGCGGGCGGCGATCCGCCGCGCCACGCGCGACGCGGTGAAAATGCAATATATCAACCTTGGCCGGCAGATCGTGACGCGCGCCTTCGAGCGCGCCGCAAAACCCTATGCCGAAGACAAGCTGAAAGCGGCTTTGCCGCGCTTGGCGCGGGCCGGGGTCGAGGACGTTCTGGCGGCGGTCGGGCGCGGCGAAATCTATTCGGGCGACGTCGTAAAGGCGGTCTATCCGGACTTTTCCGAGGATCGCAAGCCCGGCGCCCAACCGCCGCGGCCGGAAGGCGAAGACGGCTGGTTCGGCCTGCCGAAAGCCGAAAGCCTGGTCTTCAAGTTTCCGGGACGCGGCGAACAGGATGCGCTTCCGATCCACGGTCTCAGCGGCGATCTTCCGGTGCGTTTTGCGCCGAACGGCGGCGCCGTGCCCGGCGACCGGATCGTCGCCATCCTAACGCCCGGCAAGGAGATCACCATTTATCCGATCCAGTCGCCGGATCTCACCGCCTTCGACGATCAGCCGGAACGCTGGCTCGACGTGCGCTGGGACCTCGAAGCGGGTCAGAAGCGCTTCTTCCCGGCGCGGATCCTGGTGACCGCCATCAACGAACCTGGCACGTTGGGAACGATCGCAACGGTGATTGGCGACATGGGCGCCAACATCGACACGATCGCCATCAATATCATCTCGCCGGATTTCCGCGAGATGATCATCGACATCGAAATCGCCGATTTGAAACATTTGAACGGCGTCGTCACCGAATTGAGGACGAAGCCGGTAGTCAGCAAGGTCGAGCGAGTGAACGGGTAATGGCAACGCGGCTACGCCTCGGCGTCAACATCGATCATGTCGCTACGCTGCGCAATGCGCGCGGCGGCGGCGTGCCCGATCCGCTGCGCGCCGCCGAGCTCGCCGTCGCGGCCGGCGCCGACGGGATCACCGCGCACCTGCGCGAAGATCGCCGCCATATTCACGACGAGGACATGCGGCGGCTCAAAGCCAAGCTTCGCGTGCCGCTCAACTTCGAGATGGCGGCGACCGAGCAAATGCTCGACGCAGCGCTGGCCATCAAGCCGCACGCCGCTTGTCTCGTGCCGGAACGGCGCACCGAGCGGACCACCGAAGGCGGTCTCGATGCGATCGGCGGCCACGACCATTTGAAACCGTTCGTCGCCGAACTGGGCCGCGCCGGCATCGTCGTGGCGCTATTCATCGAGCCGCGGGCCGAAGCGCTCGAAGCGGCCCGCTCGATCGGCGCGCCGGCAATCGAGCTTCACACCGGCGCCTGGTGCAACGCGGTGCTGGCCGGCGAGAAGACGCGGGCCGCAGACGAGTTCGCGCGGCTGCGTGCCGTCGCGGCGTCGACGACAAAACTTGGAATCGAATGCCACGCGGGCCACGGACTCGATTACCAAACGGCGCGGCAGATCTCGTCGCTGCCGGAGGTCGTCGAACTGAACATCGGCCATTTTCTCATTGCCGAGGCGATCTTCGTCGGTGTTGAGGCGGCGATCCGGAAAATGCGCGCCGCGATGGATGCTGGCCGAAAATCAGCAACATAGGTGGCAAAGAACGTTGGCCAAACGGCGTTGCCGTACGTATCCAGCCGCCCGAGGGCGTTTCATGCAGAGCCAATCTTGATGATCATCGGCTTCGGCATCGATCTTTGCGACATCCGCCGCGTCGATGAATTGTTGACGCGATTTGGCGATCGCTTCGTGGTGCGCTGTTTTACCGAGGCGGAGCGCGAAAAATGCGAGGCGCGGGCGCAACGCGCCGCCTCCTACGCGAAGCGCTTCGCCGCCAAGGAAGCTTGCGCCAAGGCGCTCGGAACCGGTCTCGCGCGCGGCGTGCGCTGGCGCGACATGGGCGTGGTCAATCTCCAATCCGGCAAGCCGACTTTGGAATTGACGGGCGGCGCCGCGCTCAGGCTTGCGGCGCTGACTCCGCCTGGGCTTACGCCTCTCGTTCATTTGACGTTGACAGACGAATATCCTTTCGCTCAAGCCCACGTGATCATCGAGGCGGTCGAAAAGCCGCAAGCTTTCGCGAAACCGCCGGGATTAAGGGCAAGAAACCGCGCGTGAATGGGATATGCAGCCCAGAAACCTCTTCGCTCCGCCGCGGCGCTCTTCACCCCTTCCCACATGCGTGCTAAGGAGCGCGCGGCCCGGCGCGGCGAAACTCGAACATAGAGCCCATCATGACGGAGAATTCAGATTTGGATAAGAAGGAAACGAGTTCGACGCAGCGGGGCAAGGAAAGCGGCTTTTTCGGCGAACTCGCAAAGGTCATTGTTCAAGCGGGGCTCATCGCACTCATCGTTCGCACGCTGCTGTTTCAGCCTTTCAACATCCCTTCCGGCTCGATGATCCCGACCCTCGATATCGGCGATTTTCTGTTCGTCTCGAAATATGCTTACGGCTATTCCAACCACTCGCTGCCGTTCAGTCCGCCGCTGTTTAGCGGCCGCATCTTTTTTTCGCCCCCGAAACGCGGCGACGTCGTGGTCTTCAAATTGCCGCGCGACGGCCAAACCGATTACATCAAACGGGTGATTGGCCTTCCCGGCGATACGATCCAGGTGATGCACGCGCGCCTCTACATCAACGGGCAGATGGTGCCGCGCGAGCCGATCGCGCCGCTGCAAGAAGAAGACCTTTTCGGCCACCTCCGCGATGTCCCGACCTACAAGGAGACTTTGCCCGGCGGCGTCTCGCATACGATCATCCAGATCGAGGGCGATAACGGTTTCTACGACAACACCGGCGTCTATACCGTACCGCCGAACAATTATTTCATGATGGGCGACAATCGCGACAACTCGACCGACAGCCGCGTACCGCCCGACGAAGGCGGCGTCGGCTACGTGCCGGCGGATGACCTCGTCGGCCGCGCCGAACTGATCTTCTTCTCCGTCAAGAACGACGCACCCGCTTGGGCGTTTTGGGAGTGGCCCTGGACCGTGCGCTGGGATCGGCTGTTCAAGCCTGTGAGATAGATGGCGCAGCAGGGCAGGGACATCGGGCCGCTCGAAGCGCGCATCGGGCATCAGTTCGCCGATGCCGATCTCGCATTCCTTGCTCTCACCCATATGAGCGGCGCGACCGGACGGCTCGCGAGTTATCAGCGTCTCGAATTTTTGGGCGACCGCGTGCTCGGCCTCGTGGTCGCGGAAATGCTCTACCTCAGTTTCCCCAATGCCGAGGAAGGCGAACTGTCGCGCCGCCTTGCCGAGCTCGTGCGCCGCGAGACCTGCGCCGAGGTTGCTTATGCATGGGGCGTGGAGCCGCATCTGCGGCTCGGCGAAGGCGAGCGGCAGGCAGCCAATAAAATCGCGATTCTTTCCGACGTTTGCGAATCGCTGATTGGCGCCGTCTTTCTCGATGCCGGCTATGCGGCGGCCAAAACGGTGGTCGTCCGCGCCTTCGAGCCGCTGATGCGCGCCCCGCGCCGGCCGCTGCGCGATCCGAAGACCGCACTGCAGGAATGGGCGCAGGCGCGCGGCCTCGACGCGCCTGTCTATCGCGAGGTCAGCCGTGCCGGACCACAGCACGCGCCGGAATTCACGATGTCGGTTACGGTCGCAGGTTTTGAGCCGGCCGAAGCCAAAGGCGCATCGAAGCGCGGCGCCGAACAGGCGGCGGCGCTTCAGTTCATCGCTCGCGAAGGCATCGGCGAACCGCAACCATGATGCGCGAAGCATCCCCAACGCGCTGCGGCTTCGTTGCGCTCATCGGCGCGCCCAACGCGGGCAAGTCCACGCTGCTCAATGCCTTGGTCGGTGCGAAAATCTCGATCGTTTCGCGCAAAGTGCAGACGACGCGCAATCTGGTGCGCGGCATCGCGGTCGAAGGCGACACACAAATCGTTTTCGTCGATACGCCGGGGATTTTCACGCCGCGCCGGCGCCTTGACCGCGCCATGGTGAATTCGGCGTGGGGCGGAGTGGCGGACGCCGATGCCGTGGCGCTGCTCGTCGATTCGCGCAAGGGGATCGACGCCGAGGCCGAAGCGATCCTCGCCCGGCTCGCCGCACGCCAAGCGCCGCCCATTCTCGTGCTGAACAAGATCGACCTCGTAGCCCGGCCGAAGCTGCTCGAACTGGCCGCGGCGCTGAATGCAAGGCTTGCTTTCGCCGAGACGTTCATGATCTCGGCGCTGAGCGGCGATGGGATCGCGGATTTGAAGGAAAGGCTGGCCGCCCTGATGCCGCCCGGCCCGTGGCTCTATCCGGAAGAGCAGATTTCCGATGCGCCGCTGCGCTCGCTCGCCGCCGAGATCACCCGCGAGAAGCTTTTCGAACGGTTGCATGCTGAACTGCCTTATCAGACGACCGTCGAGACACAGCAGTGGACCGATCAGAAGGATGGTTCGGCGCGGGTCGAACAGACGATTTATGTGACCCGCGAGGCGCACAAGAAAATCGTCATCGGTGAGAAGGGGCGGACGATCAAAGCGATCGGCATGGCGGCACGCAAGGACGTCGAAGCCGCGGCCGAGCAGCGGATCCATCTCTTCCTGTTCGTCAAAGTGCGCGAGAATTGGCAGGACGATCCGGAACGCTATCGAGAGATGGGGATCGAATTTCCGAACGACTGAGTTGCAACCCAACAAAAAAGCCGGCCTCAGGCCGGCTCAGGTGACATTGCGTGCGGCGCATCTGTGGAGGGGAGGGCTCCGATGGCGCCGACTTCCGCAAAAGAGATCCGCAAAAGAGAGTGGAGCCCGGCTTTGCCGAACTCCACTGGAAAATCCGCTTGGTGCCCTCAGACGAGAAGCACCGACAATCGGTTTAGATCTCGCGGTTTAGATCTCGCTCGACTCGTAAGCGGTGACTTCCATACCGACGCAGATTTCGCAGATCGTGGGGGTTGTCCAAGCCATGATATCCTCCTGGTAAATCCACCTGAATCGGAGCGAACTTGGCGTTCGCCCTTGAAACTGGATGTAAGACGATCCTATCCGGCGCCAAGCCGAAGTGGTCAGCGCTTGGCAAGATTAATGTAAGATCTATGTAAGAAATCATTGTTTTTGGCGGTCTTTCGCCCTCCGCGCGGAAGCGCAAAATCCCCCGAGTGCCGCGGCAACCGTCTCGCAGGCTCGCCGGTCTGCGGCTTTACCCGCGCATGGTATTCTGGATTCTAAGGCTGCGGACGGTCGGCGTACGCCGCGACCGATGCGAGGCTTAGGCGCTATGAACAAAGAATCGGTAAGGCGTCGCGCTTTTTTGCTCGGCCGGCCGCAGCGCCCGGATCTCCGGCGCGCGGTTCTCTGGTTCGCGGTGCTTTTGGCGCTGCCGCTCGTCGTGTTCGGCATCTTCGCGGCTTTCCTGATCGACGCCGATTACGCCGTTACCCGGACGCGGGAAGTCGCGCAGGCGGCGCAGAAAGCCAAGGCGCTCGGCACGGTGGCCAACGGCGCCATCAACGATAAGGCGCATCGCGCCGTCGCGCAGATCCGCGATGCGCTCGACGCCCCGGACATGTTGCGCAACGTGCGGGTAGCCGGTTTCGTCAACGAGGTTCGCTTTATTTTCGTGCATATTGACGATGCCAACGTGTTGCCGTTGGCGATCGGCACGTTGGAAACCGAGGACGAACTCATGCGTCGCCTCGGCAGTGGCATTTCCGAAGCGCGCGCCGAGCTTTCCAACGAAACCGGCGCGGCGTTGCCGAAAGCCGGGATTTGGACGATCGGCGGCGAACTCATGTCCTTTGTTTATTGCGAACGCGACAACGGCAAACGCGACATCTGCGTCGCCTTCGACGAGATCACGCTCGATCCGGTCCTCGAGGTGGCGCTCGACGCCGCCACCGCGCAACTCGACGACCGCCTCATTGTCCTGCGCGATCCGGCCGGGCGGGCGCTATGGAGCCACGGGCCGACCTCGCTCAGCACCTCCACCATTACCGAACTTTCCGGCTCGATGCGCGGCTGGCACATGGAAACCTCGACGCCGGCCGGCACGCATCACGGCTTGCTGCCGTTGACCGCGATCACGATTCCGTTGATCGGTTGTTGGCTCATTCTCGTCTGGTACATGTATCGGAACCAGCAGGCGAGGCTTATGGAAAGCACGTTCCGCAGCGAGATGACCGCCAAGCTTTCGCACGATTTGCGCACGCCGATCGCCAATCTGCGCCTTTATGCCGAACTGCTCGCGCGGCGCGCCGACGACGAGGCCGCGGTGCAGCGCTATTCGAATGTCCTGAGCGCCGAAATCGACCGGCTCGCGCTGCTCGCCGACAACACGATCGTCTACGGCCGCACCGCCGCGCCGGCGCCGATTCGCCTCGACGAAGCCGTACCGGACGCGGTGCTCGATTCGACGATCGAGCGCTATCGGAATCTCTTTGCCGCGACGGGATCGACGATCGAGGTTTCGCACGACGCGCCGCGGGCCGGCCGTTTCGACCGGATGGGATTTGAGCGGATCTTGATCAATCTCCTCGATAACGCCTGCAAATACGCGCCGGGACGCATCGAGGTCGCAACGCACGAAAGCGACGGCATCCTTTCCTTGCGCGTTCGCGATCACGGCCCCGGCCTCGATCCGGGTTCCAAGAACAAGGCGCTTGCGCCGCGCCGCGCCGGGGCGGGCGCGAAGGATGGGTTCGGACTCGGCCTGGTCGTCGTCCGCGAGCTTGCCCAAGCCAATGACGGCACGCTGACGATCGAAGCCGCCGATCCGGGTGTTTGCCTGACCGCATCCCTGAAGTTCATCGCGAGCGCGCTGGAGCCCAAATGTCCATCTTGATCGCCGAGGATGATCCGCATCTGCGCGCCGGCATCGTCGACCTCCTGAGTCTCGAAGGATTCCAATGCCAGGTCGCCGGCGACGGCGCCAAGGCGCTCGCTTTGTTCAAGGCCGAAAAGCCGGAGATCTGCGTGCTCGACGTCATGATGCCGGTGATGGACGGGCTGACGCTGTTGCGCGAGATCCGCCGTATCGACCCGCTTGTGCCGATCCTGCTGCTCTCGGCGCGCGGCGAGGAAAGCGACCGGGTGCGCGGCTTGGAAATCGGCGCCGACGATTACGTTGCCAAACCGTTCGGCGCGCGCGAACTCGTGGCGCGCATCAAGGCGGCGCTGCGCCGCACGAAAGTGCAAGGCATTCCGGCGCGCAGCGAGCCCGACGGGCGGCTGCGCATGGGCGATCTCGAAATCGACCAGAAGGCGATGCGCGCCTATCGGGGCGAGCAGCGCATCGATTTGACGAGCCGCGAGGTTGCCATCCTCGCCGCGCTCCACGAGCGGCGCGGTCAAGCGGTCTCGCGCGACGAATTGTTCGACCTGTGCTGGGGACGCGATTATATGCCCAACAGCCGCGCGCTCGATCAATACGTCTCGGCGCTGCGCAAGAAGATCGAGATCGATCCGGCCGCGCCGCGCATCATCCGCACCGTCCACGGCGTCGGTTATCGCTACGACGAAGACGAACCATAGGCCGATAGACCGGCATGGAATGGCACGACGAAGGTCTGATCATCGGGATCAGAAAACATGGCGAGACCAGCGTCATCCTCGAAGCGATGACGGCGCAACACGGCCGCCATTTGGGCCTCGTGCGGGGCGGCCGCTCGCGCCGCATGCGCCCCGCGCTGCAGCCGGGCAATCAGGCTTCGCTCACTTGGCGGGCGCGGCTCGACGAGCATCTCGGACTCTACGCCGTCGAAGTGACGGAGCCGCGCGCCGGCCGCCTCATGACGAGCGCGGCGGCGTTGCATGGGCTCAATTACATCGCCGCCCTGTTGCGGCTTCTCGCCGAGCGCGATCCGCATCCGCGGCTCTATGAAGCGGCATCGCGCATCGCCGATTATCTCGGCGACGACCGAATCGGCCCGCCGCTTCTGGTACGCTTCGAACTGGCGGTTCTTGCCGAGTTCGGCTTCGGCCTCGACCTTTCGCGCTGCGCGGCGACGGGGACGACCGAGGATCTCGTCTATGTGTCGCCCAAGACGGGCCGCGCCGTGTCGCGGCAGGCGGGGGCGGCCTATCACGACCGGCTGTTGCGCCTGCCGGGTTTTTTGCGTGCCGCGGCGGTCGCCGCGACGCCGCCGCCTGCCGATCTTCGCGACGGATTCGAACTCTCCGGTTATTTTTTGGGGCGCGACGTATTCGCGCCACGCGGGCTGCAATTGCCCGATGCGCGCCGCGCCTATCTCGCGGAAGTCGCGAAAGCGGCGAACGCATGACGCGATGAGCTTTGCCATTCCCCGATCCTGAATCGCCCGGATTTTTATCAATTTGCCGCGACTCAGCGGATCCATTACATGAAGCCATCCGTGCGGCCGGCTGCGGCATGGGGCGCCGGCGAAGGCTTTTTCCGATGGGTAAAAATATCGTTCCGCCGCCCCCCGGCGATTCCGCCGAACCGGTCAATCTGCGCGAAGCGCTCGAGGAGCGCTATCTCGCCTACGCGCTCTCGACCATCATGGGCCGAGCCTTGCCGGATGCCCGCGACGGTCTGAAGCCGGTACATCGGCGCATCCTCTACGGGATGCGGATCCTGCGGCTCGATCCCGGCGCAACGTTCAAGAAGTGCGCCAAGATCGTCGGCGACGTGATGGGCTCGTTCCATCCGCACGGCGACCAAGCGATCTACGATGCGCTGGTCCGCCTGGCGCAGGATTTTTCGTCGCGCTACCCGCTCGTCGACGGGCAAGGCAATTTCGGCAATATCGATGGCGACGGCGCCGCCGCCTACCGCTACACCGAAGCGCGGATGACCGAGGTCGCCCGCCTGCTTCTCGACGGCATCGACGAAGATGCGGTCGACTTTCGCGACAATTATTCCGGCGACCAGCGCGAACCTGTCGTTTTGCCCGCTGCGTTTCCCAATCTTCTCGCCAACGGGTCGCAAGGCATCGCGGTCGGCATGGCGACGTCGATCCCCTCGCACAACGTCGCCGAGCTTTGCGACGCCGCGCTGCATCTCATCGCCCATAAGAAGGCGACGAGCGACGACCTGATGGCTTTCCTGCCGGGACCGGATTTTCCGACCGGCGGTGTCATCGTCGACTCCAAGGAAGAGATCGCCGAGACCTATCGCACCGGGCGCGGCTCATTCCGGGTGCGGGCGAAATGGGTGCGCGAGGAAGGGGCGCGCGGCAGCTACGCAGCGGTGGTCACCGAGATTCCCTACATGGTGCAGAAGTCGCGGCTCATCGAAAAGATCGCCGAGCTTCTCAACGAGAGAAAACTGCCGCTCGTCGCCGACGTACGCGACGAATCGACGGAGGACGTGCGAATCGTGATCGAGCCGCGCTCGCGCGGCGTCGATTGCGCGCTGATGATGGAGCAGCTCTTCCGGACGACGGAGCTCGAGAGCCGCTTCCCCATGAACATGAACGTGCTCGTCGACGGCGTCGTGCCGCGCGTCGTCGCGCTGCACGAGGCCTTGCAGCAATGGCTCGACCATCGCCGCGTCGTGCTGCAACGAAGAGCGCGTTTCCGCCTCGGCGAGATCGGCCACCGGCTCGAAATCGTCGCCGGCATGCGGATCGTGTTCCTGAACCTCGACGAGGTGATCCGCATCATTCGCGAGGACGACGAACCCAAAGCCGCTTTGATGGCGGCCTTCAAACTCACGGAAGTCCAGGCCAATTACGTTCTCGATACGCGGCTGCGCAGCCTGCGGCGCATCGAAGAAATGCAGCTACGCCGCGAATTCGAGGAACTCCGGAAGGAGAAGCGCGAGATCGAAGCCTTGCTCGACGATACCGCCCGGCAGTGGCGGGTCGTCGGCGCCGAGATCCGCGAGCTCAAAAAGA